>NZ_JBEXSD010000033.1:0-64400 GCF_040613495.1 Nocardioides sp. NPDC006273
CTCCGTTTCACAGGTTCGTGTGGGTGTTCAGGTAAGAAACGTCAGACGTTCTGGTCGACAAACATAGACCCCGAACCCCAGGACCGTTGGGCTGGCTACAGACTCGGCTCGCCACAACTACAGCCTCGGCGAGGCGGGTCTGTAGTGCGCGAGAGCCTGTCCCCGCCACAGCTCGTCGCGCGGGGAGCGGCGGCGGTCGAGACGGGCATCGAGCAGCACCCGGGCGTCGTCCCAGCGGTCGGCGCGGAGCAGCGCGGCGATGCGAGCCTCCTCGATGATCTCTCGCTGCGCATCGGATCCGCCGAGGCGGCGGATCGACGGAGCGAGGGAGGCGAGGCGGTCGGCGGCAGCCGAGTTCGCGTCGCGGGCCATCATCCCCAGCGCCTCGGCGAGCGGAGAGACGACGGTGGCCATGGTCGGGTGTGCGTGTCCGGCCGCCCAAGACCGCAGCTCGTCGAGCGCGCCGGCGTCGCCAGTGGCGAGGTAGGTCACCGCGGTGTGCATGGCCAGGAACGGTGTGGCGGGCCGGGTCATCGTCTCGCGCCCGGTGACGCGTACGACCTCGGCGATGTCGGGTACGTCGCGCGCGCCGGGCGTGAGCGCCCAGCGGAAGAGCAGCGAGCCGGAGTCGACCAGAGCCCGGCAGCCGAGGGCGTGTCCGGGCTGGAGCTGGCTCCGGTAGCGGCGGCGTACGGCATCGAGGTCGCCCAGGGAGAGCTCGTGCAGCGCGGCGTGCCACGCGAAGTGGGAGAGCGAGTCGATCTCGGCACCGTCGCCGAGCACCCACGAGGACATCCAGGCCAGGCCGGCCTCGTGGTCGCCGGTCTCGTAGTGTGCGTGCGCCCGGGCGTGGGCGGAGTGGCCGGCGCCGGGCTCCACCGCCAGCGAGGCGCAGGAGAGCGACATGGCCTCGTCGAAGCGTCGCTGCTCCTGGCGTACGAAAGCGAGCAGCCCGGCGAACCACCAGTCGTCACCGTACGCAGGCGCGGCGCGCTCCACGATCGCCCACGCCTCTTCGGGCACCTCGGTGGCTCCGGCGAAGGCGATCGTCGGCACGGCGACCGAGAGCAGCAGTGCGTCGCGCGGGAAGGCCGCCAGGTGGTCGATCAGCGGTCGGGAGTCGCCGCCGATGTGGGCGTCGACCGCATGGACATGGCTCCGCTCCCGCTCGGTCGCCCGCCGGGCGTGCAGCCCGGCCTGCCGCAACCGTGCGGTGACATCGACGGGGGCGCACATCTCATGGCCGAGCAACGCCAGTGCGGCGTGTCCGAGTGCGAAGGTCGGGTCGAGCACGATCGCGGTCGCGAACGAGGGCAGGGCGCCGTCCCGCAGGCGAAGCACGTCCAGCAGCCCCTGGCGGTAGCTCCGGGCGGCTTCGTCGCTGGTGGTCAGCGCGTATCCATAGCGATCACGACAAGGCACATAACAATACTAGACCGCTAGACTTAAAAAGTCAGCGTAGCGGCGCCGGATTTCCCCAGACTCAGGGACCCGCGAGCTCTCCGGAGCCTCGGGGGATCAGCCGGGTGCCGATCGTGACCGTCTGGGGCGGGCCGGCGGCCGGACCGGCTGTGTCGCCCGCGATGCGTTGGAAGAGCAGCCGCGCGGCGGCCGCCCCCATGGCGCCAGGATCCTGTGCGACGACGGTGAGCCCGGGCTGAAGAAGGTCGCCGAGCTCGACGTCGTCGAACCCGACGAGCGCGAGTCGCGTCGAGCGCCGGGCGAGCTCACGAAGGACGCTGACGGTGGTGCGGCTGTTGCCGCAGAAGAGCGCGGTCGCCGGTGACCGTCCGGCGAGCAGTCGGTCAATTGCTTCGGCGGTCGATGCGGGTGATGGGGGCGCCTGCGCGACGAGCGTGCCGGAGAAGGGGATCCCGGCCGACTCCAGTGCCTCTCGGTAGCCGCGCAGCCGCTCGCCGGCGGTGTAGATCTCCGGGGCGTCGCCGATGAAGCCGATGCGGCGATGACCGTGGGCGAGCAGATGCTCCACTCCTCGCCGGCTGCCGCCACGGTTGTCGGTGAGGATCATGTCGGCTTCGATGTCGCCGGGCGGGCGGTCGACGAACACGGCCGGGATGCCCGCCCTCATCTCCGGGAGCAGATAGGAGTGGCTGGACCCGGCGGGAACGATGATCAGACCATCCACGCGCCGCTCGCAGAACGCGAGCGCGAGCTCGCGCTCCCGGTCGGCGTCTTCGGCCGAGGACCCGGCGAAGACCATCGTCCCGTGCTCCCGGGCCACATCCTCGACCGCGCGAGACAGGATCGAGTAGAACGGGTCGGCGACGTCCTCGAGCAACAGCCCGACGGTGCCTGAGCGTCCCTGCCGAAGATCGCGGGCGCTGGCGTTGCGTCGGAACCCGAGCTGGGTGATCGACTCGAGCACCGCTGCCCGGAGGTCGTCGTTCACGTTCGACTCGCCGTTGACCACCCGCGAGACGGTCTTCAGGCTCACGCCGGCGGCCGCCGCGACGTCCTTCATGGTCGGGCGGCGTTGCTGACGGGTCCGGTCGGACAGGGGTGATGCCACGTGCACAGCGTAGACGCAGATTCGAGCGTGACAACGATGTCCCTGTTCTTCTGTGCGATCCCGCCAAAAGTTCCGTGGCACTGCAGAGCGCCTGAGTAAAGCCTTCGCAAACTCGTTGACAACGTTGTCATCCCACGGTTCCATCTGGGGTGGCCCCCATGTGAAGGAGATCACACCGATGCACCGTTGGGACGCACCTCCCAGAATCCGAGTCCGGTCTGCGGGCCGCCTGGCCGCGACGATCGCCGCGACGGCGGCGCTCATGGTCGGGATGAGCGGCACCGCGCCTGCGTTCGCGACGCCGGAAGCGCCCGAGCCGTCCGCCCCGAAGAGCGACACCGCCGACCCTCAGCGCGCCGCCGAAGGCGGTGACTGGGCGACATCCTTCGAGGATGAGGATCCCCAGCCCAGCTGGGCCGACCTCGTCGACACCGACGAGGACGGCAAGCCTCGCACCGCAGGCGTCGCCGGGCCGGACCCCTTCGGCATCCCCGGCGACATCTCCGAGCACATCACCGGCGCCACCGCCAGCGGAGAGAACAGCGGCTCCGGCGAGGGCGCGGCCGAGCTCGTCGACGGCGACATCAACACCAAGTGGCTCACCTTCGCGACCACCGGCTGGGTGCAGATCCAGCTCGACCAGCCGGTCAGCGTCGTCAGGTACGCCCTCACCTCGGCCAACGACGCGGCCGAGCGCGACCCCAAGGACTGGGTGATCCAGGGCTCCGCCGACGGCCAGAGCTGGACGACCGTCGACCGGCGCACCGGTCAGTCCTGGGAGGAGCGCTTCCAGACGAGAGAGTTCGAGATCGCCTCTCCGCAGGCGTACGCCCACTACCGCATCGACATCTCCGCGAACCAGAGCGGCGGCATCATCCAGCTCGCCGAATGGCAGCTCTCCGACGGCTCCGAGCCCCCGCCGCCGCTGAAGAACATGACCAGCCACCCCGATGACGGCCCCGCCTCGGCGTACGCGGCGAAGTCGGAGGTCGGCTTCACCGGCGTGCACGCCTTCGAGTACGCCGGCAAGATCACCGGCGACAAGGGCCACTCCTACAACCGCGTCTTCGACGTCGACATCCCCGTCGGCAAGGAGACCGAGCTGTCCTACCTGGTCTTCCCGGAGTTCATCGACGGCGACCTGAGCTACCCGAGCACCTACACGGCGGTCGATCTGGCCTTCACCGACGGCACTCTGCTCTCCGAGCTGGGCGCGCTCGATGCGCAGGGCTACGTACTGTCGCCGGAGGGCCAGGGCGAGTCGAAGTCGCTCTACACCAACCAGTGGAACAAGAAGACCTCCGTCATCGGCGAGGTCGCGGCAGGCAAGACGATCGACCGCATCCTGGTCGCCGTCGACGCTCCGAGCGGCCCGACGAAGTTCCGCGGCTGGTACGACGACATCGCGATCACCGCGTCCCCGAAGACGCCGCAAGTGACCAGCCGTGTCGACTATGCCGTCACGACCCGTGGCACGCAGTCCAGCGGCAGCTTCTCGCGAGGCAACAACATCCCGGCGACCGCAGTCCCGCACGGCTTCAACTTCTGGGCGCCGATGACCAACGCCGGCTCGCTGTCGTGGTTCTACCGCTACCACCAGGACAACGACGCCCAGAACCGGACCAGTCTGCAGGCGTTGACGCTGAGCCACGAGACCAGCCCGTGGATGGGGGACCGGCAGACCTTCCAGGTGATGCCGTCGGCCGCCGAGGGCGTCCCCGAGCCGGGGCGCAAGACACGCGCGCTCACCTTCGAACATGCCAACGAGATCGCCCGCCCCCACCACTACAAGGTGGACTTCGACAACGGTCAGAGCGCCGAGATCGCACCGGCCGACCACGCAGCTGTGTTCCGGTTCACCTACCCCGGTGACTCCGCGCGGGTCGTCTTCGACAATGTCAACAACAACGGCGGGCTGACCCTCGACCCGGCTTCCGGCACGCTGTCCGGCTTCACCGACACCCGCAGCGGCCTGTCCAACGGCGCCACCCGGATGTACGTCTACGCGACCTTCGACCAGCCGGTCACCGGCGGCGGCAAGTACGCCACCGGCGAGCGCCCGAACGTACAGGGCCATCTCGAGTTCGACGCCGGCGCGGACAGGACCGTGACGATGCGCATCGCCACGAGCCTGATCGGCATCGACCAGGCCAAGCGCAACCTCGAGCTCGAGGTCGCCGACGCCTCCTTCGACACGGTCAAGGCGAGGGCGAAGGCGCTGTGGCAGGACAAGCTCGACGTCCTCGACATCGAAGGTGCGACCAAGGACCAGAAGACAACCGTCTACTCCAACCTCGCGCGGCTCTTCCTCTACCCGAACTCGGGCCACGAGAACACCGGCACCGAGGACGAGCCGGTCTGGAAGCACGCCGTTCAGTCCACCTCCGGTGACTCCAACCCGCCGGGCACCACGCCCACCCACACCGGGGCCGAGGTCAAGGACGGCAAGGTCTATGTGAACAACGGCTTCTGGGACACCTACCGCACCACCTGGGCGGCCTACTCGCTCCTGGAACCCGGCCAGGCGGCCGAAATGGTCAACGGCTTCGTGCAGCAGTACAAGGACAACGGCTGGATCTCGCGCTGGTCCTCGCCGGGCTACGCCAACCTGATGACCGGGACCAGCTCGGACGTCTCCTTCGCCGACGCGTACGTCAAGGGAGTGGAGGGGATCGACGCCGAGGCCGCCTATGCGGCCGCCGTCAAGAACGCCACCGTCCGGCCGCCGGGCTCCGCGACCAACTCCAACGTCGGCCGAAAGGGCATGCAGACCTCGGTGTTCCTCGGCTACACGCCCGCGGCCGTGAGCGAGGGCGTCTCGTGGGGACTCGAGGGCTACATCAACGACTACGGCATCGGAAACATGGCCGCGAAGCTCGCCGAGCGCGACGGGATCTCTTCGGCCGAGCGGAAGCGGCTGCGGGAGGAGTCGGAGTACTTCCTCGGCCGGGCCCGCAACTACGTCAACACCTTCGACACCAAGGTGGGCTTCTTCCAGGGCCGCAACGCCGACGGCACCTTCAAGAAGTCGCCGGCGGACTACAACCCGCTGGTGTGGGGGAGCGACCACGACTACACCGAGACCAACGGCTGGAACTTCGCGTTCCACACCCCGCAGGACGGCCAGGGCCTGGCCAACCTCTACGGCGGCCGCGGCGGGCTCGCGAAGAAGCTGGACACGTTCTTCACGACCCCGGAGACGGGGGAGTTCCCGGGCTCCTACGGCGGGATCATCCACGAGATCCGGGAGGCCCGCGACGTACGCATGGGGCAGTGGGGCTTCTCCAACCAGGTCAGCCACCACATCCCGTGGATGTACAGCTACGCAGGCCAGCCCTGGAAGACGCAGGAGATCGTCCGCGAGACCCTGCGCCGGATGTACACCGGCTCCGAGATCGGACAGGGCTATGCCGGCGACGAGGACAACGGGGAGACCTCGGCCTGGCACCTCTTCGCCTCGCTCGGCCTCTACCCGCTCCAGATGGGCAGCGAGAACCTCGTGCTCGGCTCGCCGCTGTTCACCAAGGCCACCCTGCACCTCGAGGGCGGCAAGGACCTGGTGATCAAGGCGCCCGAGAACAGCACCGAGAACATCTACGTCCAGGGCGTCACCATCGACGGCAAGAAGTGGGACAAGACCTACGTCTCCCACCAGGAGCTCGCCGACGGCGGCACCATCGAGTTCGACATGGGCTCGAGCCCATCGAGCTGGGGCACCTCGCCGAACTCCGCGCCGCCGTCGCTGACCACCGGCTCGGAGCCGGCCACGCCGATCGCCGACAAGTCGGGCACGGGCAAGGGCGCGGTCTCTGCCAGCGGGAACGGCAGCGAGAAGCTGGTCGACAACGACTCCGGGACGCAGACGACCGTCGCCGGTGACGGCTGGGTGGAGTACCGGTTCTCAGGGACCAAGGTGCCGGTCTCCTTCTACACCCTCACCAACGGCGCCGACGGCCGCTCGCCCAGCGGCTGGGTCGTCAAGGGATCCAACGACGGCACCGACTGGAAGGTCCTCGACCGGCGCTCGGGTGAGAAGTTCGCCTGGCAGCAGGCCACCCGGCCGTTCAAGCTCGAGTCGGAGTCGAGGTTCAACCGGATCCGGATCGAGTTCGCCGGTGCTGCCGCCGACACGATCACGCTCTCGGAGGTGGAGCTGCTCGGCTAGCTGGTTGGGTGAGCTGATGCCCGGCCCGCGCCGGTCGGGCATCAGCCCATCCTCGACGGAAGCCCAACGCGCGGCCGGTTGCGCACGGCCACCACGTCCGGGACGTTATCGTGCTGACGTGCGGCAGCGTCATCTCGAGACGGCGAGCCGGTGCGTGACACCGGTCAGCCTCCCCGGGGCTACCCCGGGGGCCACCGGTACGTCCGGGCACGGCACCGCGCGCGACAGGCTGCGCTCCGCTGCAGGTCGCCGCGCGCACGACGAGACAGGTCGAGCAGCGCTGCCGCACTCCAGCGGTCCTCATGCCCCCTGGCTGCCGCGGTGAGAGCAGACTTGGCGCGTGCGCTGGCGGCTGGCTTCCTGGCGGGGGAGTGGACCCGCAACGGCCTGGTCGCGAGCGGAGCGCTCGTGCTCGGGCGACGCGCGACGTGGTTGCCCCCATTGGCGACGCAGGCGCTCGAGCTCTATCCGAGGCCGCCCCACGACCGGCCGCGCGAGCTTGCCATGGTGCTCCGCAGCCTGCCGGCAGCCGACAAGGCGTTCGGTGTCGGCCCCGTCACCCAGCCGGTGGCCGCGACGCGCATGGTGACCAACCGGTGGGCCCTGCCGGAGCTCGACGACCTGGCTGCGGTCGCCACTCTCCTCGACGTGACCGCTGCCGAGCTGGACTGGTTCGCCGACCCACGGCGCTGGGCCAGAGCGGCAGACGAGCCCCGGCTCCAGCATTATCGGGTCAGCCACCGGACCGCTCCGAGCGGCGCGATCCGTGTTCTGGAGGCACCCAAGCCCCGGCTGCGCGCCCTCCAACGGAAGCTCCTGGACCAGGTCGTCTCGCGGATCCCGCCGCACGATGCAGCTCGTGGCTTCCGGCCGGGCGGATCGGTGAGGTCGTACGCCGCGCCGCATGCCGACCGGCCGATCGTCCTGCACCTGGACCTGGAGGCGTTCTTCGCCAGTGTGAGCGTCTCCCGGGTCTACGGCATCTGGCGCACCGCGGGCTACCCCGAACCGGTCGCGCACTGCTTGGCCGGACTGACCACCTGCGTACTGCCGCGTGTGGCCTGGCGAGCGGTCTCGCGCCCCGCTGAGGAAGGGCTTCTCGATGCGCACTGGCGGCTCGGGCGCCGCCTGGCCGCACCCCATCTGCCCCAGGGTGCACCGACGTCGCCCGCACTCGCCAACCTCACCGCGTACGGCCTCGATGGCCGGCTCGCCGCTCTCGCCCGCTCATGGGGCGGTCGCTACACCCGGTACGCCGACGACCTGGCGTTCTCGGGGGAGGCCGGCTGGGGGAATGGCACCCCACGGTTGCTCGACGCGATCGAGGAGATCGTGTGTGATGAGGGTTTCCGGCTCAATCCGCGCAAGACCGGCGTGATGCCGCGCGGTGGCCGTCAGCGGTTGGCCGGCCTGGTCGTGAACGAGCAACCCCGCGTGCCACGTGAGGATGTCGACCTTCTCCGCGCCATTCTCCACAACTGCCGCCGCCGTGGCCCGAGCACACAGAACCGCGACCAAGTCCCGGCGTTCGAGGAGCATCTGCGCGGCCGTGTCTCTTGGGTCGCCCAGCACGATCCCGTACGCGGCGCTCGGCTGCTGGCCGAGCTCGACGCGATCGACTGGAGCCGCTGACAGCTCGATCCGTCGGGCACGGTTCGGGTGTCGGTGCTCGCCGATAGGCTGGCGGACGTGCCCGATCCGCAGAGCTATCGCCCCCGAGCTGGAGACATCCCCACCCAGCCAGGGGTCTACCGGTTCCGCGATCCCAAGGGGCGGGTGATCTACGTCGGCAAGGCGATCAACCTGCGTCAACGGCTCGCGAACTACTTCCAGCCGATCCCCAGTCTTCACCCGCGCACGGCGACGATGGTGACCACCGCGGCCAGCGTCGAGTGGACGACGGTCAACAACGACATCGAGGCCCTCCAGCTCGAATACACCTGGATCAAGGAGTTCGACCCGCGGTTCAACGTCAAGTATCGCGACGACAAGTCCTACCCGTGGCTCGCGGTCACCGTCGGCGAGGAGTTCCCGCGGGTCATGGTCGGTCGCGGGGCCAAGCGCAAGGGCACCCGATACTTCGGCCCCTACGGCCACGCCTGGGCGATTCGGGAGACCGTCGACATCCTGTTGCGGGTCTTCCCGATGCGCTCGTGCAGCAACGGCGTCTTCAAGCGCTCGCAGCAGATCGGCCGCCCCTGCCTGCTCGGCTACATCGACAAGTGCACCGCGCCGTGCGTCGGCAACATCTCGCCGGAGGAGCACCGCGAGATCGTCGACGACTTCTGCGACTTCATGGCCGGCCACACGACGACCTTCACCAAGCGGATCGAGAAGGAGATGTACGCCGCGTCCGAGGCCCTCGACTTCGAGAAGGCCGCGCGGCTGCGCGACGACCTCGCCGCGATGCAGCGTGCCCTGGAGAAGCAGGCGGTGGTGCTCGGCGACGGTGCCGATGCCGACGTGATCGCGTTGGCCGAGGACCCGCTCGAGGTCGGCGTGCAGATCTTCTACGTACGCGGTGGCCGCATCAAGGGTCAGCGCGGCTGGGTCGCGGACCGGATGGACGACGCCGACACGGCCGGTCTGGTCGAGCACTTCCTGCTCCAGCTCTACGCAGGCGAGGACGCTGAGGCGATCCCGCGCGAGATCCTCGTCCCGGCGCTGCCGCCCGACCACGACACGCTCGAGGAGCTGCTCTCGGACGTACGCAAGGCGAAGGTCAGGATCCGGGTCCCACAGCGTGGGGACAAGAAGACGCTCCAGGAGACCGTGGCCAAGAACGCCAAGCAGGCCCTCGCGCTCCACAAGACCAGGCGCGCGAGCGACCTGACCACCCGCAACCGGGCGCTGGAGGAGATCCAGGAGGCGCTCGAGCTCGACGAGGTGCCGCTGCGGATCGAGTGCTATGACATCTCCCACCTGCAGGGCACCGAGATCGTCGCCAGCATGGTGGTCTTCGAGGACGGGCTGGCCCGCAAGTCCGAGTATCGCCGGTTCATCATCAAGGGCCAGGACGGCTCCGACGACGTCAAGGCGATGCACGAGGTCATCACCCGGCGGTTCAAGCGGCTCCTGGACGAGCAGTCGACCTCGATCGTGTCGACCGAGACGACCGGAGCGAGGTCGAGCGGCGAGCTTGCTCGTCCGCTCGCGCCGAGCGAGGGAGTAAGCGCGCGCAGCGCGCAGGTTGAGGGGCCCAGCGGCCCGATGCTGGTCGACCCGGAGACCGGCCGGCCGAGGAAGTTCGCGTACGCCCCAGGCCTGGTGGTCGTCGACGGCGGCGCACCCCAGGTGGCCGCTGCCCAGCGCGCGCTCGCGGAGCTCGGTGTCAACGACATCCCGGTCGTGGGCCTGGCCAAGCGCCTGGAGGAGGTCTGGGTTCCCCAGGAGGAGGACCCGGTCATCCTCCCGCGCAGCTCCGAGGGGCTCTACCTGCTGCAGCGGATCCGCGACGAGGCGCACCGGTTCGCGATCAGCCACCACCGTGGCCGCCGCTCGAAGTCGATGGTGGAGAGCCTGCTCGACGACGTACCCGGTCTCGGCGAGGTGCGCCGCAAGACGCTGATGAAGCACTTCGGCTCGTTGAAGAAGCTCCGGACGGCGACCATCGAGGAGATCGCCCAGGTGCCCGGCATCGGCCCCGGCACCGCGACCGCGATCAAGACAGCTGTGGATCAGTCGTCGAAGAATGGCAGGGTTGGCGCCATCAACGTCACCACGGGCGAGATCATCGAGGAGTAGGTCATGCACAAGGGGGAGGTCGTCGTCATCACCGGCATGACCGGTGCCGGGCGGAGCACAGCGGCCAAGGAGCTGGAGGATCTCGGCTACTACGTCGTCGACAACCTGCCGCCGAGCCTGCTCTCGCAGGTGGTCGAGCGGGTCGACGCGGCCCGGGGCCCGGAGCAGCCGGTGGCGGTCGTGACCGACGTACGTTCGGGCTCTTTCTTCGCCGAGCTCGAGGAGATCCTGGCGAAGAAGGCAACCGGGCGGCGTACGACCCTGGTGTTCCTCGACGCCGCCGACGACACGCTCGTCCGCCGCCAGGAGGCCGCGCGGCGGCCGCACCCGATGCAGCGGGGCAACGAGCGGCTTCTGGACGCGCTCGAGCGCGAGCGGGTGGTGCTTGCCAGTCTGCGCGGCGCCGCCGATCTGGTCATCGACACGACCCAGCTGAACGTGCACCAGCTCACCGCCAGGATCGCCGAGGCGTTCGGCACTCCGGAGCGGACGACGCTGAAGGTCTCCGTGGTGAGCTTCGGGTTCAAGTACGGGATCCCGGTCGACGCCGACTTCATGGCAGACATGCGCTTCCTGCCCAACCCCCACTGGGTTCCCGAGCTGAAGGGCGGCAACGGCCGCGACAACCCCGACGTCGCCGACTACGTCTACACCCGTCCTGGCGCGGAGGAGTTCCTGAGCGGGTATGTTCCGGTGCTCGTCGGAGTGACCAAGGGCTATCTTCACGAAGGGAAGAGGTTCATGCGCGTGGCAATCGGGTGCACGGGTGGCAAACACCGCAGCGTGGCGATGGCGGAGGAGATCTCCAGGCGGCTGCGAGATGCCGGTCTGGACGCGAAGGCGATCCACCGAGACCTCGGGCGGGAGTGAGAGTGGCCGGGGCCGACCGACCCGGGGCAGATGCCCAGGCCGTCGTCGCCCTGGGGGGCGGGCACGGACTGCATGCGTCGCTGAGCGCGCTGCGGCTGCTGGTCGACGACCTGACCGTCGACCAGCTGACGGCGATCGTCACGGTCGCCGACAACGGTGGCTCGAGCGGGCGGCTCAGGAGGGAGTTCGGCGTGCTTCCGCCGGGCGACCTTCGGATGGCGCTGGCCGCGCTGTGCGGCGCGGACCGCTGGGACGACACCTGGGCGCAGGTGCTGCAGCACCGCTTCGCAGGCGATGGGGAGATGCGTGGCCACAACCTCGGCAACCTGCTGATCGTCGGGCTTTGGGAGCAGCTCGGCGACCACGTCGAGGCCCTCGACTGGGTCGGTCGACTGCTGGGCGCCAAGGGCCGGGTCCTGCCGATGGCGCTGGTGCCGATGGACATCGTGGCGGAGGTGAGCGGGCTCGACGCCGCCGATCCGGAGGCACGGGTCGCGATCAGGGGCCAGGTCGAGGTCGCCACCACCGATGGCCGGATCGAGTCGATCCAGCTCGTCCCCGACAATCCACCGGCCGCCCCTGACGCCGTCAAGGCGATCTGTGAGGCCGAGTGGGTGTTCCTGGGGCCCGGGTCCTGGTTCACCTCGGTCCTGCCGCACCTGATGGTCCGCGCGCTCCGCGAGGCGCTGGTCGCAACCTCCGCGAAGATCGTCGTGGTGCTCAACCTCGGGGAGCAGCCGGGAGAGACGACCGGCTTCGGCCCGGCCGAGCACCTCGAGGTCCTCCTCGACCACGCCCCGGATCTCCGCATCCACACGGTCCTCGTCGACTCCTCCCTCGACGGTCTCGGCGAGCTGTCGCGGGTGGCCGAGAAGTGCGGTGCGCAGGTCGAGGTCGCCGACGTCGCCGTCGACGACGGGACCCCTCGCCACGACCCGGAGCGGTTGGCCGCGGCGTACGCTCGGGTGATCGGGGCGGGTTGAGGCCAGCCGAGCCCCCTCTGCAGGGCCCACACGGAGTGCTCTGAGGTGGAACCGATTCGAGGGTCGTTGACAACAATGAAAGACTCTCCGACATGGCGATGACGGGACAGGTGAAGGCCGAGCTGGCCTCCACTCAGATCACCAAGACATGCTGCCGAAAGGCAGAGGTTGCCTCGACGTTGAGGTTCGCTGGGGGGATCCACATCGTGGCCGGCAGGATCGTGGTCGAGGCTGAGCTCGACACAGGTCTGGCCGCCCGGAGGCTGAAGCGAGACATCGCCGACGTCTTCGGTCACGAGGCAGAGGTGGCTCTCATCCAGGCGAGCGGACTCCGCAAGGGCAGCCGTTACATCGTGCGCGTGGTCAAGGACGGTGAGGCGCTGGCGCGCCAGACCGGCCTTCTCGACCAGCGCGGGCGACCGGTGCGCGGCCTTCCGCCCGCCGTCGTCTCGGGCGGGGCCTGCGACGCCGTCGCTGCCTGGCGCGGAGCCTTCCTCGCCCACGGATCGCTCACCGAGCCGGGCCGGTCCTCCTCGATGGAGGTGACCTGCCCGGGGTCGGAGTCGGCCCTGGCCCTCGTCGGCGTCGCCCGTCGTATCGGCATCTCGGCCAAGCCGAGGGAGGTACGCGGCGTGGACCGTGTCGTCATCCGTGACGGTGACGCGATCGGCCAGCTGCTGACCCGTCTGGGCGCTCACGAGTCGCTGATGGCCTGGGAGGAGCGCCGGATGCGTCGCGAGGTCCGCGCCACCGCCAACCGGCTGGCCAACTTCGACGACGCCAACCTGCGCCGTTCGGCTCGCGCGGCCGTCGCCGCCGGCGCCCGCGTCGAGCGGGCCCTGGAGATCCTCGGCGAAGACATCCCCGACCACCTGCGCCAGGCCGGCAAGCTCCGTCTGGAGCACAAGCAGGCCTCCCTCGAGGAGCTCGGGCAGCTCCACGACCCGGTGCTCACCAAGGACGCCATCGCCGGCCGCATCCGCCGTCTCCTGGCGATGGCCGACAAGCGCGCCGAGGAGCTCGGCATCCCCGACACCGAGGCTTCGCTGACCGCGGAGATGCTCGCCGAGGACGCTTGAGTCCGAACCGCCCCGAACAGCTCGAAGCTGTCCGATGGCGTTTCGCAGGCGAGATCCCGTTCCCAGGTTCTGTCGCAACCTCACGGGGTCTCGCCGTTGCGAACGCGACGCCGGGGCGCTGACTCGCGGAGGTCGAGGCGCGGCGGCAGGCGGACACGCAAGGCAGCAAGAGCAAAGGAAGGCACATGTCCACTCTCTCCGCGCTCCGACAACGACGCGTCGTGATCGGCGCAGCGCTGTTCCTGGCGAACGCCCTTGTCTATCTCATCGGAGAGGCGATCTCGGCCGCTGCGTGGAGCAACCCCGCGTACAGCTACTCGCACAACGTCATCAGCGATCTGGGTGTCCCCTCGTTCAACGGCGCTGCTGGATATCCGGATGGCTCACCGCTGTTCTGGCTGATGAACACCGTGTTCATCAGCCACGGCACCATCCTTGTCCTTGCCGCGGTCCTCGTTGCTCCCGCTGTCAGCCGAAGCCGGGCGCGAGCTTTCCTGACGTCCGCAGCTGTGCAGGGCGTCGGTCTCATCCTGGTCGGGATGTTTCCGGGAGCCCCGGACGCTTCGACCGCAACCCGTGCGGGGCACACCCTCGGCGCGGCGTTCGCCATTCTCGGTGGCAATGTCACGGTGATCATCGCGGGTGCCGCACTACGCCGCACGGGTCGCCCGCTGGGAACAGTCCTGGTCTCACTGGGGACGCTCGGTATCGCCAGCGCCATCGCCCTGTTCACGTACTGGTCTGCTGTCGGCGGGTCCGGAGCAGTCATCGAGCGGATAGCGGTCTACACCATCGTCGGCGCTCAGCTCCTTGTGGCCGTCGTCGTTCTGGTCGGACGCTTCCGCCCGGGATCGAACCACCACCGAGCTGGTGCACAGGCTTCTGTGCAGGAGCCAACGCGATGAACGCCCGGCTGATGGGGCCATGCCACCGCGGACGTCCGACGCACCGACCAGGCGGCCGGCCAAGGAAGCGATAGACGGCTACGGCCCGCTCCGGTTGCTCAGCACCAAGAGTGCTCAGAACGCGTCGCCACGTCCTGAAACTGCCCGAGCCCCTCGAGTGATCGAGGCGCTCGGGCCGTTTGCTACTCGTCCGTCTATTGGAACGATCCAACCCACCCTCCCGCAGTTCAGAGCGGCTGGGTAGTGTCGGCGTCAGCGGGTGATCCCGCACACAATCTTTTCGACGCGAACCAGGAGTCCACGTGACAGTTCGAGTAGGTATCAACGGGTTCGGCCGGATCGGCCGCAACTTCTTCCGCGCGGTGCGCGCTTCCGACCTCGACATCGAGATCGTCGGGGTCAACGACCTCAGCGACAACGCCACCCTCGCGACGCTGCTGAAGTACGACACGATCCTCGGCCCGCTCGACGCCGAGGTCTCCGCGACCGAGGACGCGATCGTCGTCGACGGCAAGGAGATCAAGGCGTACGCGGAGCGTGACCCGGCCAACCTCCGCTGGTCCGACCTCGGCGTCGACGTCGTGATCGAGTCCACCGGCTTCTTCACCGACGCGACCAAGGCACGCGCCCACGTCGACTCCGGCGGCGCGAAGAAGGTGATCATCTCCGCTCCGGCGAAGAACGACGACGCCACCATCGTGATGGGCGTCAATGAGAAGGACTACGACCCCAACAATCACACGGTCATCTCCAACGCCTCCTGCACGACCAACTGCCTGGCGCCGCTGGCCAAGGCGCTCAACGACGGCATCGGCATCAACAAGGGCCTGATGACGACCGTCCACGCCTACACCGCCGACCAGAACCTCCAGGACAACATCCACAAGGACATGCGTCGCGCCCGCGCCGCCGCGCTCAACGTGGTGCCCACCTCGACCGGCGCCGCCAAGGCGATCGGCCTGGTGCTGCCGGAGCTGAAGGGCAAGCTCGACGGCTACGCGCTGCGCGTGCCGGTGCCGACCGGCTCGATCGTCGACCTCTCCTTCGAGGCCTCGCGTGAGACCTCGGTCGAGGAGATCAATGAGATCATGGAGAAGGCCGCCGACGGGAAGTACCTCGTCTACTCGACCGATCCGATCGTCTCCTCCGACATCGTCACCAACCCGGCGTCCTCGATCTTCGACGCTCCGCTGACCAAGGTGATCGGCAACCAGGTCAAGGTCGCGGCCTGGTACGACAACGAGTGGGGCTACTCCAACAGGCTCGGGGACCTGGTTGCGTACGTTGGCGCGAGCCTGTGATCCAGCGACGCGCGTCACAGGTTAGTGTCTAGCCCGTTATGTCTCTGAATCTCACGCAGCTCATCGAGCAGGGTGTCGAGGGCAAGCGAGTTCTCGTGCGCTCCGACCTCAACGTCCCGTTGGAAGGCACCACGATCACCGACGATGGTCGGATCCGTGCCTCGGTGCCCACGATCAAGGCCCTGGCCGACGCCGGTGCCAAGGTCGTGGTGGTCGCCCACCTCGGTCGTCCTAAGGGGGAGCCGGACCCGGCGTACTCGCTGGCGCCGGTGGCGACCCGTCTCGGTGAGCTGCTCGGTGCCGAGGTCGCCTTCGCTACCGACACCGTCGGCGACTCCGCCGGCTCGGTCGTCGGCGACCTCGGTGACGGACAGGTAGCTCTCCTGGAGAACGTACGTTTCAACGCCGGTGAGACCAGCGAGGACGACCTCGAGCGAGCGACCTTCGCCAGCCAGCTCGCGGCCCTGGCCGACGCGTTCGTCTCCGACGGCTTCGGCGTGGTCCACCGCAAGCAGGCCTCGGTCTACGACGTCGCCAAGCTGCTCCCGAGCGCGCAGGGCGACCTGGTCTCGACCGAGATCGAGGTGCTCAAGCGGCTCACCGAGACCCCCGAGCGTCCCTACGTGGTCGTCCTCGGCGGCTCGAAGGTCTCCGACAAGCTCGGCGTGATCGACAACCTGCTCGGCAAGGCCGACAAGCTGCTGATCGGTGGCGGCATGGTCTTCACCTTCCTCAAGGCCCAGGGCCTCGAGGTCGGCGAGTCGCTGCTCGAGGAGGACCAGATCCTGACCGTGCTCGGCTATCTCGAGCGAGCCGAGGAGATCGGCGTCGAAATCCTGCTGCCGACCGACGTGGTGGTCGCCGACTCCTTCGGTGACGAGGCCTCCGCCCGTGTGGTCGCGGCCAACGCGATCCCGGCCGAGTCGCTCGGTCTAGACATCGGCCCGGAGTCGGCCCAGACCTACGCCGCAGCCCTCGAGGGCGCCCAGACCGTCTTCTGGAACGGCCCGATGGGGGTCTTCGAGCAGCCTGCGTTCGCCGAGGGCACCCGCACGGTCGCCCAGGCCCTGACCGCGATCGACGGCCTCTCGGTCGTCGGCGGGGGTGACTCCGCCGCGGCGATCCGTCAGCTCGGTTTCACCGATGACCAGTTCGGTCACATCTCCACCGGTGGCGGCGCCTCGCTCGAATACCTGGAGGGCAAGTCCCTCCCGGGTGTGGCCGTGCTCGAGGAGACGAGCATCGTGGGAGGCCTGGGCTGATGGCGGCCAAGAAGCAGACCGGTGGGCGCACGCCGCTCATCGCCGGCAACTGGAAGATGAACCTCAACCACCAGGAAGCGGTGGTCCTGGTCCAGAAGCTCGCTTGGACTCTCTCCGACAAGCGCCACGACTTCGCCGCCGTCGAGGTGGCGGTCTTCCCGCCGTTCACCGACATCCGTTCGGTGCAGACGCTGGTCGACGGCGACAAGATGCGGATCACCTACGGTGCTCAGAACGTCTCGACCGAGGAGTCCGGCGCCTACACCGGCGAGGTCTCGGCCTCCATGCTGGCCAAGCTCGGCTGCTCCTACGTGATCGTGGGCCACTCCGAGCGTCGTGAGCACTACGGCGAGACCGACCAGATCGTCGCGCAGAAGGCCAAGATCGCCCTCAAGCACGACATCACCCCGATCGTCTGCGTCGGTGAGGGCCTCGAGGTCCGCAAGGCCGGCAACCACGTCGACCACTGCACCGGTCAGGCCGAGGCCTCGTTGGCCGGGCTCACCGATGCCGAGGTCGGCAAGGTCGTGATCGCCTACGAGCCGGTCTGGGCGATCGGCACCGGGGAGACCGCCACGGCGCAGGACGCTCAGGAGGTCTGCGCCGGCATCCGGGAGCGGCTGGAGAAGGTCTATGGGGCCGAGGTGGCCGACGGCGTACGCATCCTCTACGGCGGCTCTGTGAAGCCCAACAACGTGGCTGCGCTGATGCAGGAGGCCGACGTCGACGGCGCGCTAGTGGGTGGTGCGAGCCTCTCGGTCGACGACTTCGCGGCGATCTCGCGCTACTACGACCTACCCGTGCTGTAGGGCAGTGCTCTACTCTTGGCGCTCTCCAGATAGGATTCAAACGTGGAACTTCTCTTCACCATCATCCTGGTCATCGCGAGCGCGCTGATGATCCTGCTCGTGCTGCTTCACAAGGGCCGCGGTGGCGGTCTCTCCGACATGTTCGGCGGTGGCGTATCGAGCTCCCTGGGTGGATCCTCGGTCGTCGAGCGCAACCTCGACCGGCTCACCATCGGCATCGGCGTGATCTGGTTCGCCTGTGTGATCGCGCTCGGCCTGCTGATGGCCTACTGATCCATTTCCCTTCGGAGCATGCGCGATAGCGTCTAAACTCATTCGACGCTGGACGGAGATTTTGCCGTCCAATTCCCCCAAAGTGGCCTCTCGGGGCTGCGAACTTAAGTTGAGAGAGGACACCGCAGCACCATGGCAGGTGGAGGGAACGCGATTCGGGGCTCCCGAGTCGGTGCTGGGCCGATGGGTGAGGCGGAGCGCGGCGAAGCTGCGCCGCGAAAGGCCGTCACCTACTTCTGCGCCAACGCACATCATTCGGTCATCACCTTCGCCGTCGAGGCGACGCCACCAGACTCGTGGGACTGCCCCAAGTGTGGGCTCCCGGCTGGTCTGGACGAGGAGAACGCGCCCCCGGCGCCGAAGATCGAGCCTTACAAGACCCACCTCGCCTACGTGAAGGAGCGCCGCTCCGACGCCGAGGCCGAGGACATCCTGGAGGAGGCAATCGCTCTGCTCCGATCCCGCCGGAAGTCCGGCGAGATCATCTTCTGATCTCATTCGCCGAGTCGGCTCGTTCTGACATGAATCGGTGCCGAGTCGGCTCGTTATAACGAGCCGACTCGGCACGGGATCTGGTCAGGACGAGCCGACTCGGCGATTTCAGGCGGCCGTCGCGTGGTCGAGGCGCTGGTAGGCGCGGTCCCGCAGCCGGCGCAGTCGTACGCCGGGGTCAGCGAGTCTGCGGAACGTGTCGTCCTTGGTGAAGACCTCGATGAGCCAGCCGTCGTCGATCATCGCGGTTCGGCGGGTCCGGTCGCGTTCCAGCTGATCGGGGTTGCTGTGCCACTCGGCCCCGTCGTATTCGACGCCTATCCTCAGGTGCTCGTTGCCAAGGTCGAGACGTCCGAGGAATCGGCTCCCGCGACGGACCTCGAGCTGCGGTACGAGATCGAGGCCCCTCACCTCCTTCGACCAGATCCGCAGCACCGACTCAGGAGGTGACTCAGCGCGGCCATCGGCGAGCGGTCCGACAGCCCTAAGCGTGGTGACGTACCGCTGTCCGCGAAACCTGTTGATTCCAGCAAGGAACTCGTCGCAGTCGTAGCGACCGAGCCGGTGCATCTGGTCGACCGCGGCGATGGCCCGCTCCGGCCAACGCACCCGGCCGACATCCCAGGCTGTGCGGAGCGCGCTCGTGACCAGCAGACCCTCGACCTCGACGATGTCATCGTCGTGGAAGGTGCGTTCACCGCTGGCAGCGAGGTCGTTACGCAGGCGTCCACGGCCAGCAGGGAGAAAGACGGAGAGGGGCTGCAGGTCGAGATGTTCGCCAGGAGCGAGCATCATGTCGGCGCCGAGGAGCCACCCGGCGTGCCGATCGACCACCACGGCGTCTTCGGGAACCACGAGCTTGAGCCCTGCGACCCTCAGTTCGAGCGAGTCGCCCACCTCCGTAGCGAGGTAGACCCCTTTGATCAAGCGGCGGATCAGGCCCAGGTGCACGAGTTCGCGCAGTTGTCGATAGGTCACGCCGGAATCGAGCGCCATCTTGGCGGTGAATGGCAGCGTCGCTGCTAGCGGAAAGTCGGGGCCGAGCGTACGGGTGAACTGCATCTGTTCGATATCCATGGGCCCAGCATGAGCGTGACCACCGACATTTAACCTTGAGTGCCGAGTCGGCTCGTTGTGACGAGCCGACTCGGCGCGGGATCTGGTCAGGATGAGCCGACTCGATGAGTTTTTCGGTCAGGACGCGCCGACTCGGCGGGGGTCAGCAGGTGGCGCCGAAGACGGCGTCGGCGTACTCAGGGTGGTCGACGAACGGGTTGCGGTTGCGCTGGTAGGTCGAGTAGATCTTGTCGTTTCGCGAGCGTTCGGCTGCCGTGACGGAGTCGGCGCCGTGCCAGTCGAGCAGGATGCAGACCTTGCCGAGGTATTCGGTCGAGCCGTTGATGGCGTTGTTGACCTCCAGGTCGGCGAACCCGTCGTCGCCGTTGTAGCGCACGGCCATGTAGAGGATGCCGCGGGCGAGGTCGCCCTTCACACTGTCACGGGGCTCGAACGAGTCGGAGTCGGTCCAGCAGTCGCCGCACTCCGAGACGGCCGACCCGCCGAGGTCGAAGTCCTTGCTGCCGCGGGTGGAATTGACGGTGACGTCCTCGGGCCGCAGGTGGTGCACGTCGGTTCCCGGGCCGTTGCTCGTGCCGAAGTCGCCGCGGCTCTGCGGCCAGGTGTGCTCGCGGTTCCAGTTGTCGGCGCCACCACCGTTGTTGGTCTTCGGCGTGGAGACGCCGGAGTAGAACTCGATCACGTTCGCGGAGTTGTTCGGGTCCTGGTCGAGCACCTTCAGCGCCTCCCATACCGCGCTGTAGGACGGCGTGGTGTGGCCGTCGATGATGTTGTGCAGCGCCGCCTTCAGTGACGAGCCGGACAGGCCGGCGGCCGGGTCGTAGTAACCCGCCGGGATGTTCGGGTCAGCGGTGGGGGTGGCCGTAGGAGTCGGAGTCGGGGTCGGCGTGGAGCCGGCGAACGCGAAGGCGGTGGCGTTCTTGTGGCCGGGGTGGGAGAAGTACGCCGTCAGGGTGCCGGTGACATCGATCTGGCGGCCCTTCAGGCTCGGGTTGGACCGCAGGCCCCACGAGCTGCGGAAGGCGCTGGGGATCTGCACGTAGAGCATTCTCGACGTGCTGGTCTCCGAGGCTGAGTCGGCGATCGCGAGCGCGTAGTCGTTGGGGTAGTTGCTGGTCACGACGGTGTCGGTCGCGGTGGGCTGGCCGACGACGTAGCCGCGGACGGTGGCCGTCGAGCCGTTCTGGGTGGCGATCGCCGTGGTGACGGTGATCGTGGCCGCCTGGGCCGGGGCGGTCGTGATGACGACCGCCATGAAGCTCGCCAGGGCGAGGGCAACGAGGCTGGACAGGGTCAGGCGCAGCCGCCGAGAGGCGCTGAAGGACATGCTCGGATGGTGGCAGTCGGCGAGAGCGCGTGGAACCCACTGCGGCAAAGATCTACCTGCCGTTAGCAACCCGGGTAACGGAGTTTCTGAGACATTTGCGCCGACTCGGCGCTCCTGGGTGGAACAGTCGCGCCGAGTCGGCGGGGATCAGAGCTTCGAGGCGGCGGCCCGGTCCAGGAACCAGGTGGTCTCGTGGGTGCCGATGACGCCGGCGGCCGGGATCTCGGAGATCGGGGCTCCGGCGTGGGCCTTCGCCACGGCGTCGGCCTTGCCTTCGCCGCTGACCAGGAACCAGACGGTCGTGGACCGGCGCAGGGCCTCGAAGGTGAAGGTGATGCGCTCGGGCGGGGGCTTGGGGGAGCCGGTGACGCCGACCGCGATCGCATCCTTCGCCTCGAGCTGCGGGAAGCCGGGGAAGAGGGAGGCGATGTGGCCGTCGGGGCCGACGCCGAGCATGAGGATGTCGAAGCCACCGCCGCCGTGACTGCGTACGTCCTCGGAGAACTGCGCCGCGGCCTCCTCGACGCTCAGGCCGGAGTCGGTGGCGGGCATCTCGTGGATGCGGTGGTCGGGCACGCCGACCGAGCTGAGGAACGCCGCACGGGACTGGCCGGCGTTGCGGTCGGGGGAGTCGGCGGCGACGTAGCGCTCGTCGCCGAAGAAGAAGTCGACCGCGCCCCAGTCGACACCCGACTCAGGCGCGAGCCGCGCGATCTCGCGGTGGATGGCCTCGGCGATGGTGCCACCGGTCAGACCGATGGTGGGTACGTCGCCGGCGGCCTGCAGGTCGGCGACACGGCTGAGGAACTCTCCGGCGACCGCGGAGGCGAGCGCTTCCGCGGTGTCGTGGACCTCGATGAGTGACTCGGGGTGACCGTCGCTGGTCGTCACTGACGCTTCTCTCTGTAGTAGGCGATGAGGGACTGGGTGGAGGTGTCCTGCTGGCGGGCGGTGCTCGCGTCGCCGGAGACGGCGGAGCTGATCTGCTGAGCGAGCTGTTTGCCGAGCTCGACGCCCCACTGGTCGAAGGAGTCGACGCCCCACACCACGCCCTGGGTGAAGGTGATGTGCTCGTAGAGCGCGATCAGCTGGCCCAGGACGCCGGGCGTCAGGGCCGGCGCCATGATGGAGGTGGTGGGCCGGTTTCCGGAGAAGACCCGCGCGTTGACGATGTGCTCAGGGGTGCCCTCGGCACGCACCTGCTCGTCGGTCTTGCCGAAGGCCAGCGCCTGGGTCTGGGCGAAGAAGTTGGCCAGGAACAGCTCGTGGACATCGACGTCCTGCCCGTCGCTGGTGTCCACGAGCGGATAGGCGGGGTTGGCGAAGGCGATGAAGTCGGCCGGGATCACCCGGGTGCCCTGGTGGATCAGCTGGTAGAACGCGTGCTGCCCGTTGGTGCCGGGTTCGCCCCAGAACACCTCGCCGGTGTCGGTGGTGACCGCGGTGCCGTCCCAGCGCACCGATTTGCCGTTGGACTCCATCGTCAGCTGCTGAAGGTACGCCGGGAACCGGTGCAGCAGCTGGGAGTAGGGCAGCACGGCGTGGGTCTGAGCGTCGAGGAAGTTGACGTACCAGACGTTGAGGAGACCCATCAGCGCCGGCACGTTCTGCGCCAGCGGGGTCTCGGCGAAGTGCTTGTCGATGGCGTGGAACCCGTCGAGGAACTCGCCGAACCGCTCCGGCCCGATGGCGATCGCCAGGCTGGTGCCGATCGCGGAGTCGACCGAGTAGCGGCCACCGACCCAGTCCCAGAACCCGAACGCGTTCTCCGGGTCGATGCCGAAGTCCGCGACCTTGTCCAGCGCCGTGGAGACCGCGACGAAGTGCTTTCGCACGGCATCGGCCGGGTCCACGTCACCGTGCTCGGCGAGCGCGTCGAGCAGCCAGGCCCGCGCGAGGCGGGCATTGGTCAGCGTCTCCAGCGTCGAGAAGGTCTTCGAGGAGACGACGAACAGGGTCGTCGCCGGGTCGAGGCCCTTCAGCTTCTGGCCGGCATCGGTGGGGTCGATGTTGGAGATGAACCGGCACTCGATCTCCGGGTGGTGGAACGGCTCCAGCGCTTCGTAGGCCATCACCGGGCCGAGGTCGGAGCCGCCGATGCCGATGTTGACGACCGTCCGGATCCGCTCGCCGGTGACGCCCGTCCACTCACCGGAGCGGACCCGGCCGGCGAACGCGTACATCTTCGCCAGGGTCTCGTGGACGCCGGGCACGACGTCGGTGCCGTCTAGGACGAGTGACGCGTCGGCGGGAAGGCGCAGCGCGGTGTGGAGCACCGCGCGGTCCTCGGTCACGTTGATGCGCTCACCGGAGAGCATCGCGTCGCGCCGCGCCTCGAGGCCGACCTGCTCGGCGAGCGCCAGCAGGCAGGCCAGGAGGTCGTCGGTGATGAGGTCCTTGGAGAGGTCGACATGGAGGTCGGCCGCTTGATAGGTGAAGCGTGAGGCCCGGCCGGGATCATCGGCGAACCACGAGCGCAGGTCCGGCTCGAAGCCGGCCCTCAGCTCGGTGAGTGCCTTCCATGCGTCCGTCGTCGTCGCGTCGACCGGGCCTCGAGTCACTTCTTGACCGCCTCGATCTGGGCGACCACGGTGTCGACGAGCTCGGTCCAGGAGGCCTTGAACTTGTCCACGCCTTCGGTCTCCAGCGTCAGGAAGACGTCGTCGACGTCGATCCCGACCGAGCGCAGCGACTCGAATACCGTCGCGGCCTCGGCGCCCTTGCCGCTGACGACGTCGCCCTTGACCTCACCGTGGTCGGCGAAGGCGTCCATCGTCTTCTCCGGCATGGTGTTGACCGTGTCGGCGACGACCAGGTCGGTGACGTAGAGGGTGTCGGGGTAGGCCTTGTTCTTGACCCCGGTCGAGGCCCACAGGGGCCGCTGGGCGTTGGCGCCCTGGCTGGCCAGCGCGGTCCAGCGCTCGCTCTTGTGGACCTCGTCGAACGCGGCGTAGGCGGCGATGGCGTTGGCGATCGCGGCCTTGCCGAGCAGCGCGGTGGCCTCGGGGCTGCCGATCACCTCGAGCCGCTTGTCGATCTCGGCGTCGACCCGGGAGACGAAGAACGAGGCGACGCTGCGGATGGCGGACAGGTCCTTGCCGGCCGCCTTGGCCTGCTCCAGGCCGGTCAGGTAGGCGTCCATCACCGCGCGGTAGCGCTCGACCGAGAAGATCAGGGTCACGTTGACCGAGATGCCCTCGGCGATCGCGGCGGTGATCGCCGGCAGACCCTCGAGGGTCGCCGGGATCTTGATCAGTACGTTGGGACGGTCGACCGCGGCCCACAGCGCCTTCGCCGAGGCGATGGTCGCGTCGGTGTCGTTGGCCAGGGTGGGCTCGACCTCGATCGAGACGCGGCCGTCGTCCTTGGTGGCCTCGGCGACGGGCGCGAGGATGTCGCAGGCGTTGCGTACGTCCTCGGTGGTGAGGGCGAAGATGATCTCGTCGACGGACTTGTCCTCGGCGACCAGCGAGCGCAGCTGCGCGTCGTAGCGTTCGCCGTCGGCGATCGCGGCGGCGAAGATGGTCGGGTTGGTGGTCACCCCGACGACGGACTTCTCCTTGACGAGATCGGAGAGGTTGCCGGTCTCGATCCGCTCCCGGGAGAGGTCGTCGAGCCAGATGGACACGCCGGCGTCGGCCAGCGCCTTGAGACGGTCAGACATGTTCATGCTCCCTTGTTGATGGCGGCAAGGCTCTCCTTGGCGGCCGTGACGACCGCCTCAGGGGTGAAGCCGTACTCCTTGAACAGCAGCGCTCCGGACGCCGAGGCGCCGAAGTGCTCGAGCGAGACGATCCGGCCGGCGTCGCCGACGTACTCCCGCCAGCCCTGCTTCACGCCGGCCTCGACGCTGACTCGTGCCTTGACGCTGGGCGGGATCACCGAGTCGCGGTAGTCCTGCTCCTGGGCATCGAACCACTCCAGGCAGGGCAGCGAGACGACGCGGGCGCCGATGCCCTCCTTCGCGAGCTCCTCGCGGGCGGCGACCGCGTACTGCACCTCGGAGCCGGTGCCGAGCAGCACCACGTCGACGTTGTCGGTGGGGGAGTCGAGGAGCACGTAGCCACCCTTGGCCACGCCCTCGGTGGTCGCGTAGCCCTCACTCCCGCGGGGGAAGGTCGGCAGCGCCTGACGGGTCAGCACGAGCGCCGAGGGGCGGTCGTGGTGCTTGAGCACCTCGAGCCACGCGGCGGCGGTCTCGTTGGCGTCAGCAGGACGGATGACGTCGAGGCCCGGCATGGCCCGGACCGCGGCGAGGTGCTCGACCGGCTGGTGGGTCGGGCCGTCCTCGCCCAGGCCGATTGAGTCGTGGGTCCAGACGTGGATCACCGGCAGCTTGGACAGCGCCCCGACACGCACGGCACCGCGCATGTAGTCGGAGAACTGGAAGAACGTGCCGCCGAAGACCTTGGTCGGGGAGTGGGCCACGATGCCGTTGAGGATCGCGCCCATGCCGTGCTCGCGGATGCCGAAGTGGAGCACGCGGCCGGCGTACGGGTCGGCCTTCCACTCACCGGTGGAGCGGTCCTCCGGGACGAAGCTGGGTGCGTCCGAGATGGTGGTGTTGTTGGAGCCGGCGAGGTCGGCCGAGCCGCCCCACAGCTCGGGCAGCACCGGCGCGAGGGCGTTGATCACCTTGCCGGAGGCGGCGCGGGTCGCGATGCCCTTGGCGTCGGCCTCGAAGACCGGGAGAGCGTCCTCGATGCCGACGGGGAGCTCCCCGGCCTGCATCCGCTCGAGCAGCTTCGCGCCCTCCGGGTTGGCCTCGGCCCAGGCAGCCTCCTCGGCGCGCCAGGCCTCCTCGGCCTCTTCTCCGCGCTCGATGAGCTTGCGGGTGTGGGCGAGCACCTCGGGGTCGATGTCGAAGGTCTTGGCCGGGTCGAAGCCCATGACCTTCTTGGTCGCGGCGACCTCCTCCTCGCCGAGAGCCGAGCCGTGGGAGGCTCCGGTGTTCTGGGCGTTGGGGGCGGGCCAGGCGATGACGGTGCGCAGCACGATCAGGGACGGCTTGTCGGTGACCTCGGCGGCCGCGTTGATCGCGGAGAACAGCTCCGGCACGTCCTCCTTGTACTCGGTTCCGTCGTTGGTCCAGTCGACGACCTGCACGTGCCAGCCGTACGTCTCGTAGCGAGCGGCGACGTCCTCGGTGAAGGCGACGTTGGTGTCGCCCTCGATCGAGATCCGGTTGGCGTCGTAGATCATCGTGAGGTTGCCGAGCTTCTGGGTGCCGGCGATCGAGCTCGCCTCGCTGCTGACGCCCTCCTGCAGGTCGCCGTCGCTCGCCAGGACGTAGGTCTTGTGGTCGAACGGGCTGGGCTGGTCGGCCGGGGTGTCCGGGTCGAGCAGGCCGCGCAGCCGGCGCTGGGCCATCGCGATGCCGACGGCGTTGGCGACGCCCTGGCCCAGCGGGCCGGTGGTCACCTCGACGCCGCGGGTGTGGCCGCGCTCGGGGTGGCCCGGGGTGAGCGACTCGAACGTGCGCAGGCTCTCCAGGTCGCCGAGCTCGAGGCCGAAGCCACCGAGGTAGAGCTGGATGTAGAGGGTGATGCTGGAGTGGCCGACGGAGAGGACAAAGCGGTCACGGCCGAGCCAGTCGGTGTCGGCGGGGTTGTGCTTCATCACCTTCTGGAAGAGCAGGTATGCCGCCGGGGCCAGGCTCATCGCGGTGCCAGGGTGGCCGTTGCCGACCTTCTGCACGGAGTCCATGGCCAGAACGCGGACGGTGTCCACGGCCTTGCTGTCCAGATCGGTCCACTCGAGTACAGGTTTGGTGCTCACGAGGTGCCTTTTCAAGGTAGTAGAGCCAAATTCGTAGAGTCCACGTGGGACTGCTTGGGCTGGCCGTGGGGGCTGCCGAATCCGAGCCTACTCACGACCCGGGTTAGACTGCGAGCCGCATGCTGTGAACTGCCGCTGTCAGCCGCATGCGACGCCTCAACCCGATCGAGAAGGATCTTCTCAGTGACGCACGTCGACCAGCCGGTCCCCGACCTCGACCAGCGTAGCGACCGCGCGTCAATGCGCGATGTCATCTCGGCGTACGTCTCCTTGACGAAGCCGCGCGTGATCGAGCTCCTGCTGCTGACCACGGTGCCGGTGATGTTCTTCGCCGCCCAGGGTGTCCCGGGCGTCGGTCTGGTCGCTGCCACGGTCGTCGGTGGGATCTTCTCGGCCGGTTCGGCCTCGGTCTTCAACTGCGTCTACGACCGCGACATCGACGAGCAGATGAGGCGTACGCGGCGCCGGGCTCTGCCGCGGCACGTGGTCACTCCGCGCGCGGCCCTGATCTTCGGGTCGGTGCTCGCCGTCCTGTCGGTCGTCGTGCTCGGGTTCTTCGTCAACTGGCTCTCCGCGGGCCTGTCGCTGGCCGCGAACGCGTTCTACGTCTTCGTCTACACGATGCTCCTCAAGCGGCGCACCACCCAGAACATCGTCTGGGGCGGCATCGCGGGCTGCTTCCCGACCCTGATCGGCTGGACCGCGGTCACGAACCAGGTCTCCTGGGAGCCGCTGATCCTGTTCATGGTCGTCTTCTTCTGGACCCCGCCGCACACCTGGGCGCTGGCGCTGCGCTACCGCGAGGACTACGCGCAGGTCGACGTGCCGATGCTGCCCGTGGTCAAGTCCGCCCGCCACGTGGGTGGCCAGATCGTGGCGTACTCCTGGGTCATGGTCGCGACCTCGCTGCTGATGTGGCCGCTGGCCTCCACGGGCTGGCTCTACCCGGTCGCGGCCCTCGCGCTCGGCGCGGTCTTCCTCGTCCAGGCCCACCAGCTGCACGCGCGTGCCAAGGGCACCGAGGACCTCACCAAGATCCGCCCGATGCAGCTCTTCCACTCGAGCAACCTCTATCTGAGTCTGCTCTTCGTCGCCCTCGCGGTCGACCCGCTCGTCCGCTGACCCCGAAGACGCCGGGGGTGGTGTGGTCCCGCGCCGTCCGACTGACGGTGGAGGCGCTGGCGTGGTTTGCCGTCGCCATCGGCCTGATCTGGTTGCTGCTCGCGCTATCGGCAGGCGGCGACGTGGCCTCAGGAGACCTGCGCCGGCCGTTTCCCGCAGAGCTGCGCGACCTGGCGCCGATCTTGGCGGCGACGTGTCTGTCGGGCGGGGTCCTCACGTTGGTGTTGCTACGCAACCCACCAGCGGCGCGGATCTCTGCGGGGCTCACCGGTGTGATGGTGGTCGCGGCCGGGTTCGGCTTCCGGCTCGTGCCCGAGACGGATCAGCAGGCCGCCCCTTACTATCAGTGGGTTCCGATCGCGGCGGGCGCTCTGCTCATCCTGCTGGCACTGATCGGTTGGCGACCGGACCGTGAGCGGCCGGATTCGGAACGCGGCGTGGAGGCGGCGCTGCTGGTGATGCTCTTGTGGGTGATCGCGTGCGCCGTCGGCATCTGGGCGTGGGTGCTCTCGGGCGACTGGCTCGGGGCGTACGAAGATCAGGAGTCGACCTGGGACGATGGTGGGCCCGAGGCGGTGCTCGTCTTCGTCGCGCTGGTTGCGGTCAGCCGGCAAGTGCTGCGCCGGTGACTCGAGGGTCAGGTGTGGGCGCGGGTGGAGACCACGACGCGGGCGATGCCGGCGGAGATGAGGGCCGCGCCGAGCATGTGGAAGCCGACCAGGAGGACGGGGAGGTCGGTGAGGTACTGCACCCAGCCGATCAGGCCCTGGGTCAGCTCGATGACCAGCAGTGCGATCGTGACCCGACGGAGGTACGCGTGCTTGCGGCCGAGCCAGAGGGTGACCAGGGTCGCGGCGACGAGCCCGTAGACGGCGTAGGCGTGGATGTGGGACATCAGCGCCGGGTCGAGGCCGGTGCGGCGGGAGTCGAGGTCGCCGGAGTGGGGGCCGGAGCCGGTCACGACGGTGCCGAGCCAAAGGGTGAGCCAACCGAGGGCGAAGGTGACCAACGCGGCCACGCGCACGCTGCGCGGCGCCGCCTCCCGCAGAGGCGAGCGGATCTCGTCGAGGAGCCAGACGCACAGTCCGACCATCGCCATCGACAGCAGCAGGTGGAGGGCGACGACGTACGGGTTGAGGTCGGTGAGCACCGTGATCCCGCCGATGACCCCCTGGAGCGGTACGCCGCAGGCGATGATGATCGCCAGGTTGCGGATAAGGCCTCGGCGGTTCCAGACGGCGACGACGACCGTGATGGCGATCGCGGCCAGGACGTAGGTCAGCATCCGGTTGCCGAACTCGATCACGCCGTTGATCCCGAGCGCCTCGTGAGCCACGTAGGACTCCTCGGTGCACTTGGGCCAAGTGGGGCAGCCGAGGCCGGAACCGGTCAACCGGACCACCGCTCCGGTCACCACGATCCCGATGTTGGCGACCAGGTTGGCGATCGCCAGCCCGAACGCGTGGGCGCGGAGCCAGGCGAGGACCCTGTCTTTGGCTGAGGGAGTCTTGGCCGAGGGCGACGGGCCGGTGGAGCGCTCGGTGGAGGTCATTCCCACTTGAAGGTCCTAGCTGTGAGGGTGGAGCCGAGAAGGGCCCAGATCAGAAGTACGCCGAGGTCTCGCCAAGCCGGGACGCCGTCGAGGAAGGCGGTGCGTACCGCCTCACCCAGCGCGCCCGAGGGCAGCCAGCGGGCGACGTCACCGAAGGCGCCGTAGGCGGTCAGCGGCAGCACCACGGCGCCGCCGGCGAGGAGAAGCAGGTAGACGAGGTTGGCCGCCGCCAGCGTCGCCTCGGCACGCAGCACGCCGGCGACGAAGAGCCCGAGCGAGGCGAAGGCCAGCGTGCCCATGGCGATGGCGAGGAAGAAGGCGAGAACCGTGCCGAACCCGGCGGCCGGGGTCCAGCCGAGGAGCTGGCCGACGGCGCCGATGACGAAGAGCTGCACGAGCTGTACGCAGCCGAGCGCGAGCACCTTGCCGGCGAGCAGGCCGATCCGGGGGAGCGGTGAGGCGCCGAGCCGCTTGATCACGCCGTAGCGCCGTTCGAAGCCGGTCGCGATCGCGAGACTGGTGAAGGAGGTCGACATGATCGCCAGGGCGAGGACC
Organism: Nocardioides sp. NPDC006273; assembly: GCF_040613495.1. Classification (NCBI taxonomy): domain Bacteria; kingdom Bacillati; phylum Actinomycetota; class Actinomycetes; order Propionibacteriales; family Nocardioidaceae; genus Nocardioides; species Nocardioides sp. NPDC006273. The sequence continues at coordinate 29,825 of NZ_JBEXSD010000033.1, forward strand.
CCCGGGGTGAGGAGGTCGACCAGCGGTTGGTCGGTGCCGAGGTCGAGGTCGATCGCGTTGCCGGCGGTGACGCCGCCGATCAGGACCATCACCGGGATCACGACGGCGAGCAGGAGCTGCTCGCCGTTGCGGAGCATCAGCTTGGCCTCCATCAGCGCCTGGGCGATCACCTGACGGGTGATCGGAGCGCTGCCGGGCTTCGGGGTGAAGGTCCCCGTGGTCACCTCAGACATGCTCGACCCCGTCCGTGAGAGTGAGCCCTCCGGTGAGGTCGAGGAAGACGTCCTCGAGGCTCCTGCGGCCCAGGGTCAGCGACTCGGGGAGGACGTCGTTCTCCTCGCACCAGCGGCTCACCTTGGCGAGGGTGGTCGGGTCGGCCCGGCCGGTGACCCGCATCGAGCGCTCGTCGAGCAGGGTGACCTCGGTTTCCTCGCCGAGCGCCTTGCGCAGGGACTCGCGGGCGCCGGGCGGGAACGGCTTGGTCACCACCAGCCTCACGGTGGCGGTCGCGCTCATCCCATTTCCTGGGCCGCGGGTGAGCTCGAGCGGAGTGCCCGAGGCGATCATCCGGCCGCGGTCGATGATGTGCACCTGGTCGGCCAGCTCCTCGGCCTCCTCGAGGTAGTGGGTGGTGAGCACGACGGTGACGCCGTCGGCGCGCAGCTCGCGGAGCAGCTCCCAGGTCGTACGCCGCCCCTGCGGGTCCATCCCCGCCGTCGGCTCGTCCACGAAGACCAGCTCCGGGCGGCCCACCAGCGCCATCGCGAGCCCGAGCCGCTGCTGCTGGCCGCCGGAGAGCCGTCGGTAGGGGGTGCGGCCGCACTCGCCCAGCCCGAGGCGCTCGGCGAGAAGGTCGATGTCGAGCGGGTGCGCGTGCAGCCGCGCGATGTGGCGCAGCATCTCCATGGCGCGTACGCCGCTCCAGGCGCCCTGCCCCTGCAGCATCACCCCGATCCGGGGGAGCAGCCGCTTGCGGTCGGCGATCGGGTCGAGCCCGAGCACCCGCACCGTCCCCTGCTGGGGGCGGCGATAGCCCTCGCACGTCTCCAGCGTCGTCGTCTTCCCGGCGCCGTTGGGCCCGAGGACAGCGGTGATCGAGCCGGACGCGACGCTCAGCGAGAGCCCGTCGACGGCTGTCTTGTCGCCGTAGGTCATGCGCAGGTCGCGTACCTCGACAGCAGGCCTGGCGACGGAAGATTCCACGGCGGCAGTCTAAGAAGGCCCACGCCACCAGCCCAATCGCGTACGGCCGATCCTGTGGATTCTTAGGCATCTGTCAGGACGTTGGCCGCCCAACTCCCACCGAAGGACGGCCAACGCGGGAATGAGACGCGATGCCCCCAGGCCTATGACGCGGTGTCTCAGACACAATTTCTGCTCAGAAGATCAACAGACAAGGCGGTCAGGAATCGAGAAGCCCCAAGGCCCCGGGATTCCTAAGGTCGAGACATGTTCACTCTTCAGACCATCACCCTCGACGCAACCGACCCCACGGACGCCCGAGCGTTCTACGACAAGGCCTTCGGCCTCACCGACCAGATCTCCCTGCACCAGGGCCCCGGCACCGGCACCGGCCGGCCGTTCACGATCTCGCTGGTCGTCGGCCAGCCCTCGACGGTCGACAGCCTCGTCGACTCCGCGCTCGCTGCCGGTGCCACCTCCCTCAAGCCGGTCGAGAAGTCCTTCTGGGGTTACGGCGGCATCGTCCAGGCCCCCGACGGCTCGATCTGGAAGATTGCGACCTCGGCCAAGAAGGACCGCGGCCCCGCCACCCGGGAGATCGACGACATCGTCCTGCTGCTCGGCGTCGCCGACGTCAAGGCGAGCAAGCGGTTCTACGCCGAGCGCGGGCTCGGTGTGAAGCGGAGCTTCGGCGGCAAGTACGCCGAGTTCGAGGCCGCGTCGGGCGCGGTCCAGCTCGCGATCTATCCCCGGCACGCGCTCGAGAAGGAGACCGGTGTCGCGCTCGACCCCTCTGCGGCGTACGGAATCGTCCTGGGAGGTGGCGGCGAGGCCTTCACCGACCCGGACGGGTTCACCTGGCAGGCTGGGGGCCATGGCACGCACGATCGCGACGAACACGACCGTTGATCTCGAGGGGCTCCTGGAGTTCGTACGACCTCGCCACCAGATGATCCTGGTGACCAGCCGAGCCGACGGGTCACCGCAGCTCTCGCCGGTCACCGGCGGCGTCGATGACGACGGGCGGATCGTGATCGCGACCTACCCCGAGCGAGCCAAGACCCGCAACGCCCGCAACCGCCCGCAGGTGAGCGTGATGGTCCTCTCCGAGGAGTGGAACGGCGCCTGGGTCCAGGTCGACGGTGAGGCCGAGGTCCTCGACGCGGCGAGCGGAGGGGCCGCGCTGGACGCCTTCGTGACCTACTTCCGCAACATCTCCGGCGAGCACTCCGACTGGGACGAGTACCGCCAGGCGATGGTCGACCAGGGCAAGTCCCTCCTCCGGATCACCCCGAAGCGCTGGGGCCCCGTCGCCACCGGCGGCTTCCCCGCCCGCCTCGCGTAACCCAGAGGCGCTGGACGTACGCCGCTGACTTCCGTTTCCGCCACAGAGACGCCACGAGGAGATGAACATGCGCAGGCCGGGTCGAGAACCGCTCCGCCGCCAGGAACCCCGGTCAGGCGAGCCAAGCCTGCCTGCGCTTCCGCAGCCGATGTCGACGCCGACCGGAGGTTGTGAAGCTGACAGTGACCTATAGGCCACTGTCAGCTTCACAACCCGCGGGCGGGGCCGGGTGAGGCCTCATCGGACCATGCGGAGCTCGACCAGGTCGCAGCGGTCGTCGAGGACCTCGACGCCGTCGGGGGCGAATCCGTTGCGGGTGTAGAACCGCATCGCCCGGTCGTTGCCCTTCGCGACGTAGAGCTGGGCCGGAGTGCCCGGCGGGATGGCGGCATCGAGGAGCGCCTGGCCGATACCGGTGCCGTGCTGGTCGGCGAGCACGTAGAGCGCCCCGAGCTGCAGGTGACGGGCGTCGTCGATGTCGTGCTGACGCCACGACGGCCGCGCGGTCACGAAGCCGACGATCCGGTCGTCGACGACCGCCACCAGGGTCGAGTTCGGCTCGGCCAGGAGACCCTGCCAGCGGGTCACCCGCGCGTCGAGCGTGTCCGTCTCCCAGTGCGAGGCGGGAAGCAGGCCGGAGTACGTCTCCACCCACGAGGTGTGGTGGACGTACGCCACCACCTCGGCGTCATCGGCCCGGATCGGTCGCACCTCGAAGTCCATGAGCGGCAACGTACGCGGCGTGCGCTTGTTGCCGCATCCGGGTTTCTGGCTGCGTCAGCGGCGCTGCCAGATCCCGAGTCGGTGACTCCATCGCCGCGGGCTCAGATGGCGCGGCTCGGAGAGGTGGATCAGGTCGAAGTCCGTACCGAGGGCGCGGGTCATGTCCTCGGGAACGTACGTCCACGGCGGGCCCTCCTCCGCGCTCGGCCGGTCGATCGGGAAGACCCCCGACGCGACCCGCCCGCCGGGGCGTACGACGGCGCGGGCCAGGTCGCCGACGCGGCCGCGCCAGTCGGGCGGCAGCGCGCAGAAGAAGGTGTGGTCCCACATCAGGTCGACCGGCCCGCCGGTCGCGGCCAGGACGACATCGGCATCGAGAGCGTCGCCGACCACGTAGGTGAGGTCCGGGTAGTGTTCCGCGGCGTAGGTTGCCGCCGCAGGCGAGAGGTCGACAACCGTCGTACGCCATCCGGCAGCTGCCAACCCTGCCGCATCGTGCCCCCGACCGGCGCCGGGCGCGAAGGCGGTGCCGGGCTCGCCGAGCAGCGCCGCGTCCTCCTCGATGTAGGCCAGGGGAGTGCCGAGGTCCCAGCCTGTCGTGCCGCGGACGTACGCGGTTTCCCAGTCCGTGGGGTCATTGAGGGTCATGGGTCACAGTCTCTCGGACCGGCGCGGCGGGCGGGAGAGGAGGGCGCATGGACGAGTCCGCGATCCGCGGTCGGTTCCATGGGCCGTCGCCGACCGGTACGCTTTCGAACATGAGATCGACTGGCGGCGCGTCCCGGTGCGACGTACCGCTACCGTTCGACGTCACACCTGATCCGTTGTCCGCGCCCGCCAAGCGACCACCCGCGGCCGCGCCGGAAGATGGAGCGCTGGTCCACCGCCTTGTCGGCGCCCACCTCACCTCTCGCGGCCTCCCGCCCGGCTCCGACCTGTTGATCAACCCCCGCCGTCCCAAGCGTGGCGAGGTTGCGGTCGTGCGCTCCGGTGGCCGTATCCGGGTCGGCATCTTCGACCTCGAGCGGGGCCGGGCGGTGCTCCGTTCCGACCGCGGCACCCGCTGGCTGCCATCCGACGCCGTCTACATCGGCGTCGCCGCCCTCGCCTCGCCGACCCTCGACGGGATGCCGATGGGCTGATCGCGCCACTACCAGGAGCGGATCGACGAGTTCCGTGACTGGGTTGTCGAGCAGTCGAACGTGGACCTGTCCGACGACCTGCGGGGTTGACGGGGGTGGTGAGGACCGCAGGCGCCAGTCGCGTCGCCACTTCCTCGGCACGTTTGTCAGGGCATCATGGGTGGCGTTGATCGTGGGTACGCACGCCAGGGAGGTGCCATGTCATCGGTCGAGATGGAGTCGTCCGCGGTCGGCATGCACCGGGAGCGGATGTCATACGAGGAGTGGCGGGTGCTCCCTGAGGACACGCACGCGGAGTGGGTCAACGGCTGGGCGGTGTGGCGATGAGCCCTCCGACGTTCGGGCACGGCAAAGGGCCTTCCTGATGGCCTGAGCTACGCCTAGGTCAGGAACAGGAGTGCGTACGCCGCGATGGTCGGTCCGTCGATGACGACTCCCTCGCGAATCATCTGCTCGACCTCGGCGCGCGAGAAGTGTTGCGTGACCATGTCCTGCTCCGGCGTCTCACGGTCGGGTTCACCGGGGGTCAGGCCGGTGGCGAGGAAGACGTGGCACGCCTGCGAGGTGGTGCCGTTGTTGGGGTGGATCTTCCCGAGCCGACGCCATGTCGCGGCCGTCAGCCCGGTTTCTTCGGCGAGCTCGCGCGCGGCCATCTCCTCGACGCTGCCGCTCTCGCCCGGTGGGTAGGAGCCAGAGGGGAATTCCCACGAGCGCTCGCCCGTGGCGTATCGGAACTGCTCGACGAGGTGGACCCCGTCCTCCTCCGCCGGGATGATCAGCGCGAAGTCGGCGCACTCGACCACGCCGTACAGCCCCGGCGACCCATCCGCGAACTCCACCTGGTCCTCGCGGACGCTCAGCCAGGGATTGCAGTACGCGACCCGCGTGCTCAGCGTGCGGATCGGGGTGGCTGATCGGCCGTCGCCGCGTATCTCATCGAGGATCGCATCCGCCTGCTCGCGGAGCTGGCTGCGCCGCAGATCGGCGGTCTCGCGGTCGAGCAGCTCCTCGACGCTCAGCCACTTCAACGCCCGCTCGGTGGCTCTGGTGTCACTGAACCGCCGCCAGACCAGCCCGATCTCGTTGTCGAGAACGATGTTGCGGAACCTGCGGAACGCACCGGGCCCGTCGAGCGCATCCGCGATCCGTCTGATGAGTCCTGGGTCACGAACTGCGTCGGCGAAGGCGACCATGTCCGCGTACGCCTCCCGCGACCCTTGCCCGTTGATCGGGACCCAGTCCTCGACCGCCTCCTCGTCGATGTCCCCCGAGTCGAGTCCGGGCACCACGCCGTCGATTGCCGGCCACACCTCGCCCGTCGACGGGTCGAGGAATCCCGCTCGCCAGTCGCGTGAGTCGAGCAGTCGCCCCAGCTCGGGCAGATCGATGCGATCAGGATCCAGCACACTCCGACGCTACCGTTCTTCATCCAGTCTTCGCTGACGACGTGAGATCACACTGATCTGCGGGAAGGGCAGGCCGACGGCCCGAAGTGACAACTTCCTCGAACGAGGTCGGGTGGGTGTGTGTCAACGTCATCGAGCTGGGGTGAAGCGCCGCAGGTCCGGCTCTCCCGCGAGGACTGCTGCCGCCGCGGCACACCGTAGCCGCCGATTTCGCTTAACCTCAGGGCATGAGTTCTCGGGGTCTTGGGTTCGCGCGGCGACGCGCGGCGGTGGTAGCGGTGTTGGTGCTGGCCGGAGCAGGGTTCTCCGGGTGCGGGATCAACCGGGGTCCCTACGCCGACGTGCCACGGCTCGAGGGGGCCTGGACCGCTTCGCTGGGTCAGACGGGTCGGGTCACCGCGCACACGGCGACCGAAGACCTGTGGATCGCCTTCGACCCGGAGACGAGTGGGCTGCTCGCGCTGAAGTTGGCGGATGGATCGGTCGCGTGGACGCTCCCGTCCCAGGAGCCCTGCGGGTTCTCCGAGGTGAACGCCGACGGACTTCTCGCGGTTCGCGCGGGCGCCCGACTGAACTGCGATCAAGTGCGCCTGATCGATACGACGACTGGGAAGGAGGTCTGGTCCGCGGACGCCGGGATCGATCAGTTCAACCCGGTGCAGGCCGGTGGGATCGGCCTGAGCGCGAAGACCGTGAGCGCGACCGGGGCGTGCGGAGTCGATCGCTGGGAGGCGCGTTCGGGCAAGAAGTTGGCATCCGTCAAGGGAACCCAGAGGTTTCAAGACCTTCCGGGCCACTGCCGCGGTGCGCTCACCTCCACCGATCTTGCGATCGTCGTTGGGCCGAAGGCGTTGGTGGGATACGACATCGACACAGGCGAGAAGCGATGGTCGCGGGAGGGAAAGGAACCTGACCTCGGTTCGCTCCACTCGACCGACCCGCTCTTGGCCGACGTCCAGATCGGCGGCGTCGCAGGCCTGCGTACGCTCGATCCCGCCTCTGGCGAGATCGGGCCGATCCTCGGAAGACCCGATGGGGCTTATCTGGTCCCGGGCCCCGTCGCGGTGAGCGGTGACCGGGTCGTCGGCAGCTACAGCCGCGAACCGCAGCCGCGCCCTGACGGAACCTACAAGTCGGCAGTTCGGGCTTGGGATCCCGGCACCGGGAAGGAGCTGGCGAGTTGGCCCGGCCAGGAGGGCGACGACTATCTCGGGTCTGATGCGGATGGCGTCTACATGGGGCGAGCCGTGCCGGACGGACGGACCGAATGGGGGAGCGGCTACTGGGTCACGCGCGCGGACTGGGCAGGGAAGCCGGCACGTACGGTCGGCTGGATCGATGACAGCCTCGGCAGCCCGGTCATGGTCGGGGGTCTGCTGATCGATGCCGGCTATGGCGAGCTCAGCGACGGCTCCCGCGGACAACGGGTCGTCGCCTACCGAGTGCCCGAGAAGACCACCGCGGACCCTGTCCCGCGTCCGAAGGACGGCGAGAAACCGAAGTGGTCGAAGGGAGACGTCCGACTGGACCCGACGGTCGACCCGTGCGCGGAGCTGAGCGAGGAGACACTGCGCGGCCTCGGGTTCGAAGCGTTGCTCGGTCGTGAGGTGCCGCTGGACTGCGTATGGACCGAGGGCTCGACAACCGTGTCGACGGTTGTCGAGGTGGTGTTGCCGGGCCCGGACGGCAGCGCGATCAGCAATGCCGAGGAGATCGTGGACACGGCGCGTGAGCGGATGGAGTCGCCGGTGGCGGTAGCCGGTCTCGGCGATGAAGCCTGGGCCGAGATCATCACCAGCGTCGCCGGCGGTCAGAACCAGACGTACGAGTTCGGAGACCTACGCGTGACAAGCACGCAGATCCGGGTCTCGGTGCGCCGGAAGAACGTCGTCGCCCATGTGACGCTCCAGGATCGGACCGATCCGAGCGGGTCCGAGCTGCCTCCTGCTCCGGCTGCTCGGGAGGCAAGCGTGGTCGGCATCCTGGAGGACGTGCTCGGTGCTGCTGGAAGCGACATGAGTCCTCCTGCTGTGGCGGACGAGGGACCGGTCACGCAGCTGCCCGACGTGTGCGATGCGGTTGCGTCCGACGTACGCAAGGTGCTGCCTGGAGCGAAGCCGACCGATCTCGAGGCACCGGGGGACTCCCGGCTTCGCGGTTGCTTGTGGACGACGCGGCGAGAGGGCTATATCGACTCGCACGTGCAGGTCGTCGCCTATGCCGTCGGAGCCAGCCCGATCACAGGGGCAACTGGATCCGTGGCGGCGGAGAAGGTCTTCGTCGACAGCCGAGGAGACCTGGCGACCTCACGTGGGGACAAGAAGTGGGACGAGTCGGCGATGGCCGAGGACTACACGGGCCACTACAGCGACGCCAGCCACTTCGTTGCGCGTAGCGACAACGTCATTCTGGTCGTCGACATCAACTTCCGCGACCGGGACGAGCCGGTGGCGCCGAGCATCGCCCCGCGCATCGCCGATAGTGTGATGAAGGTGATCCGCCGCTGATCAGGCGCGTACGGCGGTGACGTGGGACACGTTGCGGGGGCCGGCGAAGCAAGTAAGGGTTGCCTTCGTTGAATCGCGTGGGGGAATAACGTCACAATGGTGTTGTGAAATTCGACGAGAGCACTCTGCCCAGGAATGGGCACAGCGCAGAGACCAGTGAGGAGAGCACCCGCCAGCGGGTCGCTCGCTCGCTGCTCGTCGACGGCCCGCAGACCGCTGCGACGCTGGCCAAGCGGCTCGATCTCACCCCGGCCGCGGTCCGGCGCCACCTGGACGCCCTCGCCGAGGAGGAGGCGGTGGAGCAGCGCGAGCCGCGCACCGCGTCCACCCGAGGGCGGGGCCGCCCGGCCAAGCTCTTCGCGCTCACCGACCAGGGTAGAGACGGCTTCGAGAAGAAGTACGACGACCTGGCGGTCGAGGCGCTGCGGTTCCTCTCCGAGGTGGCAGGCGAAGAGGCCGTGCGGGAATTCGCGGAGCGCCGCGCGGCGTTCATCAAGCAGGGACTGGATCGGATCGCCGCCAGCGAGACGGATCTCAGCCCCGCCCAGGTGCTCGCGAACGTGTTCACCGCCAACGGCTACGCCGCCTCCGTCAGGGAGCTGCCGCTGATCAACGGCCACGACGCCGGTGAGCAGCTGTGCCAGCAGCACTGTCCGGTGGCTCACGTCGCCCAGGAGTTTCCCGAGCTCTGCGAGGCGGAGACAGAGGCCATCGCGAAGCTGCTCGGCACCCACGTACAACGCTTGGCCACCATCGCCCACGGCGACGGTGTCTGCACGACGCACATCCCTCCTGGATCCTCCGGTCCCGGCGAAGTTTCGAAGAAGAAGGAGCAGGTCACGACATGACCTCCATCGAGGAGCTCAACCCTGAGCTGAAGGGCATCGGCAAGTACGAGTTCGGCTGGGCCGACTCGGACGTCGCCGGTGCTACGGCACAGCGCGGTCTCAACGACGCCATCGTCCGCGACATCTCCAGCAAGAAGTCCGAGCCGCAGTGGATGCTCGACATGCGCCTGAAGGGCCTCAAGCTCTTCGGCCGCAAGCCGATGCCCACGTGGGGCTCCGACCTCTCGGAGATCGACTTCGACAACATCAAGTACTTCGTGCGTTCGTCGGAGAAGCAGGCGACCTCGTGGGAGGACCTCCCCGAGGACATCAAGAACACCTACGACCGGCTCGGCATCCCCGAGGCGGAGAAGCAGCGCCTGGTCGCCGGTGTCGCCGCGCAGTACGAGTCCGAGGTCGTCTACCACTCGATCCGCGAGGACCTCGAGGAGAAGGGCGTCCTCTTCCTCGACACCGACACCGCGCTCAAGGAGCACCCGGAGCTCTTCCAGGAGTACTTCGGCACGGTGATCCCGGTCGGCGACAACAAGTTCTCCGCGCTGAACACCGCGGTGTGGTCGGGCGGCTCGTTCATCTACGTGCCCAAGGGCGTCCACGTCGACATCCCGCTGCAGGCCTACTTCCGGATCAACACCGAGAACATGGGCCAGTTCGAGCGCACCCTGATCATCGCCGACGAGGACTCCTACGTTCACTACGTCGAGGGCTGCACCGCGCCGATCTACCAGTCCGACTCGCTGCACTCCGCGGTCGTCGAGATCATCGTGAAGAAGAACGCCCGCGTTCGCTACACGACCATCCAGAACTGGTCGAACAACGTCTACAACCTCGTCACCAAGCGCGCCGTCTGTGACGAGGGCGCGACCATGGAGTGGGTCGACGGCAACATCGGCTCCAAGGTGACCATGAAGTACCCGGCCGTCTACCTGATGGGCGAGCACTCCAAGGGCGAGACGCTCTCCATCGCCTTCGCCGGCGAGGGTCAGCACCAGGACGCGGGCGCCAAGATGGTCCACGCCGCCCCGAACACCTCCTCCTCGATCCTGTCGAAGAGCGTTGCGCGCGGCGGTGGCCGCACGTCCTACCGCGGCCTGGTCCAGATCAACGAGGGCGCTCACGGCTCGAAGTCCAACGTCCTGTGCGACGCGCTCCTGGTCGACCAGATCTCGCGTTCGGACACCTACCCCTACGTCGACATCCGCGAGGACGACGTCTCGATGGGTCACGAGGCCTCGGTCTCGAAGGTCTCCGCCGACCAGCTGTTCTACCTGATGTCCCGCGGCATGGCCGAGGACGAGGCGATGGCGATGATCGTGCGCGGCTTCGTCGAGCCGATCGCCAAGGAGCTCCCGATGGAGTACGCCCTCGAGCTGAACCGCCTGATCGAACTGCAGATGGAAGGAGCGGTCGGCTGATGACCGCAGCTGTACAGGAGGCCCTGGAGCTCGGCACGGTCGAGTCCCATCTCCACCCCGAAGGCTCTTTCGACGTCGACGCCCACGAGGTGCCGAAGGGTCGCGAGGAGATCTGGCGGTTCACCCCGCTCAAGCGCCTCAAGGGCATCCACGACTCGGCGCCCTTCGCCGACGGTGCGACCAAGGTCGAGGTCGAGGCTGCTGCCGGCGTGAGCGTCGAGACCGTGGCGGCCGACGACGCCGTACGCGGCACCTCGGGTCTGGTCCCGACCGACCGCGTCTCGGCGCGGGCCTGGGCGGCGTCGACCGGGGCCACCGTCGTGCGCATCCCGACCGACACCGTCATCGAGGGTGCGACCGTGATCCGTCACCACGGCACCGGCTCGGAGACCGCCGGCGCCGGTCACGCGGTGATCGTCGCGGAGAAGTTCGCCAAGGCGACCGTGGTGCTGGTCTTCGAGGGCTCTGCCGTCGTCGCCGACAACATCGAGATCGTCGTCGAGGACGGTGCCGACCTGACCGTCGTCTCCGTCCAGGACTGGGCCGACGACGCCGTCCACCTCTCCACCCAGCACGCCAAGGTGGGCCGCGACGCCAACCTCAAGCACGTCTCGGTGAGCTTCGGTGGCGACGTCGTGCGCCACGACTTCACCGCCGAGTACGCCGGCCCCGGTGGCTCGGTGGAGGCGCTCGGCCTCTACTTCGCCGACGCCGGCCAGCACATCGAGCACCGTCTCTTCGTCGACCACACCGCCCCGAAGACCAAGTCCAACGTGGTCTACAAGGGCGCGCTGCAGGGCGAGAAGGCCCACGCGGTCTGGATCGGCAACGTGCTGATCCGCAAGGAGGCCGAAGGCATCGAGACGTACGAGGAGAACCGCAACCTCATCCTCACCGACGGTGCCTGGGCCGACTCCGTGCCCAACCTGGAGATCGAGACCGGCGAGATCGACGGCGCGGGTCACGCGTCGGCGATCGGCCGCTTCGACGACGAGCAGCTCTTCTACCTGCAGAGCCGCGGCATCTCCGAGACCGAGGCGAAGCGCCTGGTCGTGCACGGCTTCTTCAACGACCTCATCCGCCAGATCGGCGTCCCCGAGCTCGAGGAGAAGCTGACCAGCACGGTCGAGGCCGAGCTCGCGAAAAACATCAACACTCTGATCACGAAGGACAACGCATGAGCACGCTTGAGATCAAGGACCTCACGGTCTCGGTGGAGACCGAGGACGGCCCGAAGGAGATCCTCAAGGGCGTCACGCTGACCATCAACTCCGGCGAGACCCACGCGATCATGGGGCCCAACGGCTCGGGCAAGTCCACCCTTGCCTACTCGATCGCCGGTCACCCGAAATACACGATCACCGGCGGCACCGTCACCCTCGACGGTGAGGACGTCCTGGAGATGTCTGTCGACGAGCGCGCCAAGGCGGGGCTCTTCCTCGCGATGCAGTACCCCGTCGAGGTCCCCGGCGTGAGCGTGGCCAACTTCCTGCGCACCGCGAAGACGGCGCTGGACGGCGAGGCCCCCAAGCTGCGTACCTGGGTCAAGGACGTCAACGGTGCGATGGACAAGATGCACCTGGACCCGACCTTCTCGCAGCGCTCGGTCAACGAGGGCTTCTCCGGTGGCGAGAAGAAGCGCCACGAGATCGCCCAGCTCGACATCCTCGACCCGGCGTTCGCGCTGCTCGACGAGATCGACTCCGGTCTCGACATCGACGCGCTCAAGGTGGTCTCCGACGGCATCAACGACTTCCGCGCCCGCGACGGCAAGTCGGTCCTGCTGATCACCCACTACACCCGCATCCTGCGCTACATCAAGCCTGACCACGTGCACGTCTTCGTGGCCGGCCGGATCGCGGAGTCGGGTGGCCCGGACCTCGCCGAGGAGCTCGAGGCCAGCGGCTACGAGCGGTTCACGAGCGCGGCGGTCTGACATGAAGGGTCTGCTGCCCGACCTGGATCTGGTCCGCAAGGACTTCCCGATCCTGGAGCGCACCTTCGACGGCGGCGAGACCCCGCTGGTCTACCTCGACAGCGCCAACACCTCGCAGAAGCCGCAGATCGTGATCGACACCATGGTCGACCACCTGGAGCGGCACAACGCCAACATCGCCCGGGCGATGCACCACCTGGGCGCCGAGGCGACCGAGGCGTTCGAGGGGGCGCGTGACACCGTCGCGCGCTTCCTCGGCGCGCCCGAGCGCGACGAGGTGATCTTCACCAAGAACGCCTCCGAGGGTCTCAACCTCGTCGCCAACACGGTGCCGCTGGGCCCCGGCGACGTGGTCGTGACCACCGAGATGGAGCACCACTCGAACATCGTTCCGTGGCAGCTGGCCACGCAGCGGTCCGGTGCGTCGTTGAAGTGGTTCGGGCTGACCGACTCCGGCGAGCTCGACCTGTCGAACATCGACGAGCTGATCACCCCGGCGACCAAGATCGTGGCGCTGACCTGGGTCTCCAACATGCTCGGCACCATCAACCCGGTCGCCGAGATCACCCGGAAGGCCCACGAGGTCGGCGCGCTGGTCGTCATCGACGCGGCCCAGGCCGCGCCGGTGCTCCCGATCGACCTGGCGTCGATGGCGGAGGAGGAGCGTCCTGACTTCCTCGTCTTCACCGGCCACAAGGTCGTCGGCCCGACCGGCATCGGTGTCCTGTGGGGCCGGCGTGCCGCGCTCGAGGCGCTGCCGCCGTTCCTCGGCGGTGGCGAGATGATCGCGACCGTGACGATGGAGAAGGCGACCTACGCTCCGATCCCGCACAAGTTCGAGGCCGGCACCCCGCCGATCGCCGAGGCTGTCGGTCTCGGTGCGGCGCTCGAATACCTGATGCACGTCGGGATGGAGAACATCCACGCCCACGAGCAGGCGATCACGGCCTACGCGCTGGAGCGCCTGGCGACCGTGCCGGGCGTGACCGTGCTCGGCCCGCCCGACGCGGCCAAGCGCGGTGGCGCGATCTCCTTCGAGCTCGACGGAGTGCACCCGCACGACGTGGCTCAGGTTCTCGACTCCAAGGGCGTCGCCATCCGCGCCGGGCACCACTGCGCCAAGCCGGCCCACCAGCGGTTCGGCGTACAGGCCTCCAACCGGATGTCGTCCTATCTCTACACCACACCTGCGGAGATCGACGCGCTGGTCGAGGGGTTGGAATACGTACGTAGCTTCTTCAAGTTGGATGAGTGATGACTGCCGCGAACCTCGAGAGCATGTACCAGGAGATCATCCTGGACCACTACAAGAACCCGCACGGGAAGGGTCTTCGCGACCCCTTCGAGGCGGAGGTTCACCACGTCAACCCGACCTGCGGCGACGAGATCACCCTGCGGGTGCACGTCGACGGCGGCAAGATCGAGGACATCTCGTACGACGCCCTCGGCTGCTCCATCTCGCAGGCCTCGGCCTCCGTGCTCAACGACCTGGTCGTCGGCAAGACGGTCGATGAGGCGATGGTCATCCACGAGGAGTTCCTGCGGCTGATGCAGGGCAAGGGCCAGGTGGAGCCCGACGAGGACATTCTGGAGGACGGCATCGCCTTCGCCGGCGTCGCCAAGTTCCCCGCCCGGATCAAGTGCGCGCTGCTGTCGTGGATGGCCTGGAAAGACGCCACCGCACAGGTAAACCAGCGGGCGCTCACTGAGGAGAACCGATGACTGAGACCGACCACAGCACACACGACCACGCCGGTCACGACCACGCCGGTCACGACCACGCGGGCCATGACCACGCCGACCATGACCACTCGGGCCACGGGCACGGGCACGAGGCTCCGGAGTGGCAGGGCATGCGTTCGTCCACGGTCGAGGGTGCGAGCCTGAAGATCGAGGACGTCGAAGAGGCGATGAAGGACGTCGTCGACCCCGAGCTCGGCATCAACGTCGTCGACCTCGGCCTAGTCTACGGGATCCACGTGGAGGAGCACTCCAACGTGGTCCTCGACATGACCCTGACCTCGGCCGCCTGCCCGCTGACCGACGTCATCCAGGACCAGACCTCGCAGGCTTTGGAGGGCATGGCCAACGACGTGCACATCAACTGGGTCTGGATGCCGCCCTGGGGTCCCGACAAGATCACCCCCGACGGCCGCGAGATGCTGCGCGCCCTCGGGTTCAACGTCTGAGGCTCCACCCGACGTGGGAGTCCTGAGGTCACTGGGTGACCCTTCGACAGGCTCAGGACACCGCCTCAGGACTCCCACGTCACCTTTCAAGCAACCTTTCCGACCCTCGCGATCGCTTCCTGGCTGCGCTTGTAGGGCTTTCTCCCCGGGATCCGGGGCTTCTCACGCGGCTTGCCGCTCTCCAGAAGCACACCGCCCCAGACTCCCCACTCCCGCCGGGAGATCCCGAGGTCGAGGCAGGCCTGTCGCATCGGGCAGCCGGCGCAGACCTGCTGAGCCTCGGCGAGCTGGGCGAGGTCGTCGGGATGAAAGAGCTCCGGGTCCTCGCCCACGCAGGCCCACTCGTCGGTCCGGGGAGTCGGGTGCTTCAGCGTCAGCTCGTAGGTCTTGGAGCTGAACCCCTCTCCGAATAGCGTGATGATCTCCATCTCGTTCACCTCCTGGTGATGCTGCTGAACACGGAAAGGGCCGCTCCTCGTGGATCGGAGCGGCCCTGGTGGATGCGGTGAGCACCTACGTCTGATGCGGCTCCATGCGCGCAAACTCCACGTCCCGGACCGGCTGGCTCGGGACGTCGTAGGTGTTGATGCACTTGCGCATGTCTCAACGCTACTGACCCGGGCCCCTGCGCGGCCACCGGTTTGTTTGGCAGGGTGAAGCCATGGACGTAGCCGCCCGCACCGCAGCCAACCGCCGTCTGCTCGCCGACTTCTTCGACAGCCTCGACGAGTCCCAGCTGGAGACCCAGAGCCTGTGCTCGGCCTGGACCGTGCGGGAGGTGCTGGGCCACAGCGCGATGCCGTTCTCGGTCGGGATCGGGCGCCTGCTGTGGCGTACGTTGCTGGCCGGTGGCTCGATCGACCGGGCCGCCGCCGCGATCGCCGAGGAGCAGGCGCGACGGCCGGTCGCCGAGCTGACCGGGCTGCTGAGGACGTACGCCGAGAAGCGGGTGCCCGCGCCCGGCGTCGGCCCGATGGGGCAGTTCACCGATCACTGCGTCCACCTGCGTGACTGCGCCCGGCCGCTCGGTCTCGACGCGGACGTCCCGCTCGAGGACTGGCGGGCGGTGCTCGACTGGCTGCCGACGAAACAGGCCTCGCTCGGGGTCGTCCCGGCCGGACGGCTCGACGGGCTCGCGCCGCGCACTACCGACCAGGACTGGTCCTGGGGCGTCGGCGCGGAGGTGGCCGGCCCCAGCGAGGCCCTGGCGATGGCCCTCGCCGGTCGGCCGGCCGCGTTGACGGACCTCGACGGACCAGGGGTGGCGAGGTTGCGGGAGCGGATCGCCTGACGGGGGCCGACCGACGGGTAGGCTCCGCGGACGTGGAGGCTCCCGGTCGGATCTGGTTCGGATACATCGCCGCGGTGGCGCTGGTGGCGGTCGGATTCTTTTCCTCGGACGTGCGCGCAGTCGCACTGGCTGGCGTGATGCTGGTCGCGACGGTGGCGGGAGAGTGGTACCGCGGTCGCCAGGCCGCCCTCGCCGCTGCGGCGCAGGACGCCGACCTCCCCGAGCTGGTCTCCCGGTGGGCCCGGGGCTGGGCCTACTCGCGGGGTTTCCCGCGTCCCGAGGCGGTCCCTGGCGGCGTACGCATCGACGTCGGGGAGCCGGGACGTCGGGTCGAGTGGGTGGCGACCGACGCCCCGGAGACGCTCGCCGGTCTGGTCGACACCGCCCGGGCCACGCCGGAGGCCTGGTTGTCGGTGGTGACCGACTCTCCCGGCAGCGTACGGCCGTGGTTCGCCGAGGGCGGGCTGCAGGCCGACGGGGAGGAGGCGCTGATGTCGATCGACCTCGCCGCCCACGGTTCACGGGAGCTCCCGGAGGGCTACCGCGCCGAGGTGGCGCGCGAAGGCGGCGTCATCTTCGTGACGGTGCGCTCTGGGGAGGCGGTTGCGGCCACCGGACGGGTCGCGGTCATCGGCGCCGACGCCGTCGCCGACCGGATCCAGACCGATCCTGAACATCGTCGTCGTGGGCTCGGGGGCGCGGTGATGGCCCGGCTGGTCTCGGCGGCCCGGGAGGCGGGCGCGGTCCGCGGTCTCCTGGTCGCCAGCGAGATGGGCGAGCCCCTCTACGCCCGCCTCGGCTGGCACGCCGAGGCCCGTGTGGTGATGGCTCGATCGGCCCCGCCGCCGACGCCCGTCGAGTCCCGCCACGGCTAGGCGGAACTGTGATTGAGTATCGCCCATGAGTGACGATGCGGTGATGGTCCCCAACGACCCTGAGCAAGAGGCAGAGATCGCGGCGTTCTGGGATGACGTCAAGCACCATGCCCACCTCAGTGCCGCGCCCGGCTACTTCGGCGCGTCCCCGCTGGAGGCGCTGCAGCCGCCGGCGTGGGCCTTCGGGGGCACGCCGGAGGAAGCCGACGGGCTGCTCGAGCTCGTCCTCGCGGGAGTGAAGACCGCGACGGCCACTGCCGAGTGGGACTTCGAGAGCGGCGAGGAGCCGTTTCCGTCCGTGGGCGGCATGAGCATCATCCTCGACGGTTCCGGCCATCCGCGGGCGCTGATCGCCACCACGCAGGTCGACGTCGCCCCGTTCCGGGACGTGCCCGAGGAGTTCGCCCGGCTGGAGGGCGAGGGTGACCTGTCGCTCGATTACTGGCGCGAGGTGCACGAGCGCTTCTTCACCGAGTTCTCCGGTCCCGACCACGAGTTCAGTGAGGACATGCCGGTCGTGATGGAGCAGTTCGAGCTCGTCTGGCCGAAGCCTGAGTGACCGCTGCGTGGGCGAGCAGCGGGCCCGCCTCGAGGCGGGTGAGGTCCGGCACGTCGGATGATGGACCCATGACACCGACCGAGCTGACCGACCGGGTCCGGGAGATCTGCCTCCGATTTCCGGAGAGCGCCGAGCGGATCACGCACGGTTCGCCCGGGTTCTTCGTGAGGAAGCAGTTCGTGATGCTGTGGCCGCACGGCCATCACGGGCGCGACGAGCCGCACCTGTGGGCGGCCGCGGCGGCGGGGGCGCAGGACGAGGTCGTCGGCGCGGACCCCGAGCGCTTCTTCGTACCTCCCTACGTCGGAGGCCGTGGCTGGGTCGGCATGCGGCTCGACGGCGACGTCGACTGGGGCGAGGTCGCCGAGATCTGCGAGGACGCCTACCGGCACATCGCGCCGGCACGACTGCTGCGCGACCTGGACCGGTAGCGTACGGACATGCCCAACGTCGCCGTACCGGTCGTTCGGATCCAGCGCTGGGTCGACAACTTCGCCGCGCGCCACGGCGAGACCCGGCTGGCGGTCGACTCCGGTGCGCTGACCGGTGCCGCGGCCGACGGCTCCTCGTTCATCGCGGCGCTGCCGTTCGAGAAGACGTACGCCGGTCCGGTCGAGGTCGAGGCGTTCATCGCCGCCGCGGCGCCGCCGGCCCAGTGGGGCATCCTGCTGGTGCGCAAGGGCGGTTTCGCGATCGCCCGGATGAGTGGCGGTGGCATCGCCGAGCACAAGATCGGGCGGCGGCATGTCCAAGGGAAGACCAAGGCCGGTGGCTGGAGCCAGCAGCGCTTCGCCCGCCGCCGGGCCAACCAGGCCAGCGCTGCGTACGAGGCGGCGGCCGACCACGCCGCCCGGATCCTCGACGGGTTGCGAGGCCCCCTCGTCACCGGCGGCGACCACGGGGGTGTCGACGACGTACTCGGGGACCGGCGGCTTCAAGCGCTCACGGTGACCGGACCGTGGCTGGCCGTGCAGGATCCCAACCGCGCAGTGCTCGATCAGGCCATCGAGGACGCCCAGAAGGTGCGGATCGAGGTCCTCAACGCCGACGGCTGACGCCTGCGACGTCAGGGGAGCTGCCAGACTCCTGGCGAACCCTTGACCATCGAGCCGTCGGTCAGAAGCGTCTGGCGGGCGCGCCGCGCCGCGTAGCGCCAGCGAAGCTCGCCTTCCGGCGTGGTCTCGAAGTCGCCCGGGAGGAGGCTGTCGGCCAGCTGGCTCTCCAGCTCGTCGAGAACGTCGTCGGCGGACATCGAGCCACCGGCGGTCTCGAGGATCTCGAGGATGAGCGGCGCGAAGGCGGCAGGCGGGGTCCACTTGCGGGGAGCGGACTTGGTGACGACCTTCGGCGCGGCGGCCGTGGTGCTCGTCGTGGTCTTGCGCGTCCTGGTCGTCGGCTTCTTCACGGGAGCCGGAGCGGGCGGGGCCGGGGGCCGCCCATGGATGCACTGCGACCTCGGCAGGTCGCACAGCTCGCAATAGTCAGTCTCGGACATCGGTACAACCATATCGGCCCCAGCGCCGGACTCAGCATCCTGTCGTGGCGCCCCGGCGCTGAATGCGCTTTCGACCTGCGAGGATGCGCTACTTTGGCAAGCATGTGGCAGCCCGACCCCGGGTGGCTCGTCCTTCCCGGAGGCACCGGACCCTCCACGTTGGGGGTCTGGCGCACCGCCGTGGGCGAGGAGCCGGTCGTGATCAAGCGGCTCGGGCGGCCGGGGACGTACGATCCGGGCGAGCTGAGCCGTCGGCGGCACTTCGCCTACTGGCGCCGGGCTGCCGACGTCGCCACCTCGGGTCTCGTCGACGACACCCCCGGCATGACCGGGGCGCGCACGAGCGTCGCCGAGGACGACGAGGGGATCACGCTGACCACTGACTGGGTCGAGGACGCCGCCAACTCCGGGCTGTTCGCGGCGCTCTCGATGGGGCGCTTCGCCGGGGCGGACCTCGGCGAGGCTCGCTGGCTCGCGCGCGACCAGTTCCGCGACCGGATGGCGCGGGTGGAGTACAACGGCGGCTGGCCGACCATGATGCGTACGACCGCCTCGGACATCGCCCACGCCCTCTGGGAGCGGCGCGGGCACTTCATCGACCTCCTCGACCGCCTTCCCCAGGTCGCCCAGCACGGGGACCCCGCGCCGCAGAACCTTCTCGGCCGCACCGAGGACGGCGAACGGCTGATCGCGATCGACTGGTCGAGCCTCGGCCGTGGCCCCGTCGGCGGTGACCTCGGGCTCTATCTGCTGCATGCCAGGGAGGCGTTCGAGCCGCTGCTGGAGGCGTACGTGCTGGGCATGCCTGTCGGCCTCGCGACTCGCGAGGAGGCGACCCTGGGAGCGCAGATCTGTGCGGTCTACACCGCCATGAGTCGGGCCGAGTGGGCGCTGAGCCGGATCACGCCCGGGGAGGGCCCGCTGCTCGCCAAGTTCCGCCACCCCGCTGTCGCGCCGCACCTGCGTACGCTGCAGAAGCAGGCTCCACTGGTTGAGGCGCTGCTCGAGATGTGAGACTACGGGTTGTCCAGATCCCGCGCCCGGAACGTGTCGCACCCGGCGATCGAGTCGGGGTTGGTCATGCCCTTGCGGAACCAGGCGATCCGCTGCTCGGAGGAGCCGTGGGTGAACGAGGAGGTGTCGACGCGGCCGGTCGTCCTCGACTGGATGTGGTCGTCGCCGACGGTCTTGGCGGCGGAGATGCCCTCGGTGATGTCCTGGTCGGTGATGTCCTCCACGAACCCGTCGCCCTCAGCGGCCGCGGTCCACATGCCGGCGTAGCAGTCAGCCTGCAGCTCCAGACGGACAGCGTCGGAGTCGGGGCCCTGCTGGGTGCGCACCCGGCCCATGGTGCCGAGCAGGTTCTGGATGTGATGGCCGTACTCGTGGGCGAGCACGTAGGCGCGTACGAAGGTGGTGTCCTGTCCGCCGAGCTGCTCGAAGATCGAGTCGAAGAACGTCGGGTCGAGGTAGATGGTCTGGTCGGCCGGGCAGTAGAACGGCCCGACGGAGCTCGACGCGGCGCCGCAGCCACCGGTCTGGACCTGGTCGGAGAAGATCACGACCGCCTGCTCGGGCTGGAACCGGCCCGAGAGGTCACGCTGGGAGTCCCAGTAGCCGGTCATCGAGTTCTCCAGCGCCACCAGCGCACAGTTCTTGTCGCTGTTGGCGTCATCGCCGGTCCGGCACGACCCGAAGTCGCCGGTGTCGCCGCCCTCGGCACCCTGCAGGCCGCCGAAGGTGCCGGTGCCGACCGACGTCGAGCCGCCGTCGTCCCCGAGAACCTGTGGGCCGACGCCGGTGCACTGGGTGACGAGGAAGAAGACCAGCAGCACGATGACGGTGCCGATCCCACCGCTGGCCCTGCCGCCGGGGATCGGGATCCGGGCGCCACCGCCGCCACCGAAGCCGCCGCGGCCACCGCCGCCGGACGTCCGGCTGGTGTCGAGTCTGGCCTTCGGGTTGAACCGCATCTCGTCCCCCTGGGGTGCTGATGTGTGGGACCGAGTGCCCCGCCCATACACTAGTGACGGAGATGATCACTGCCCATGACCTAGAAGTCCGCGTCGGCGCCAGACTTTTGATGGAGAACGTCACCTTCCGAGTCGGACCCGGCGACAAGGTCGGGCTCGTAGGCCGTAACGGCGCGGGCAAGACGACTCTGACGAAGGTTCTCGCCGGCGACCACCTGCCCGCGGCCGGAACCGTGTCCAACACCGGTGAGATCGGCTATCTGCCCCAGGACCCGCGGGTCGGCGATCCCGAGGTGATCGCCAGGGACCGCATCCTGTCCGCGCGCGGGCTCGACGATGCCGTACGCCGCATGCGGGTCGCCGAGGAGGAGATGGGCTCCGAGGACCCGAAGCTTCGCGAGAAGGCGATGAAGCGCTACCAGCGCGCCCACGACGAGCTCGACGCCGGCGGTGGCTACGCGGCCGAGACCGAGGCCCTGCAGATCGCCCAGTCGCTCGGCATCCCTGACCGGATCATGACCCAGCCGCTCAAGACCCTCTCCGGCGGTCAGCGACGCCGGGTCGAGCTGGCGCGCATCCTGTTCTCGTCGGCCGAGGTGCTGATCCTCGACGAGCCGACCAACCACCTCGACGCCGACTCGATCATCTGGCTGCGCGACTGGATGAAGTCCTACAAGGGCGGCTTCATCGTGATCTCCCACGACAACGACCTGCTCGCCCAGACGGTCAACAAGGTCTTCCACCTCGACGGCAACCGCGAGGTGATCGACATCTACAACATGCCGTGGAAGCAGTACCTGATCCAGCGCGAGACCGATGAGGCCCGCCGCAAGCGTGAGCTGATGAACGCGCAGAACAAGGCCAAGACGCTCACCGACCAGGCCAACAAGATGCGCGCCAAGGCCACCAAGGCGACCGCCGCGCAGAGCATGCTCAAGCGCGCCGAGAAGATCATGGCGGGCGTCGAGGGGGAGCGGCAGCAGGAGAAGGTCGCCGCGATCAAGTTCCCCTCACCGGCGCCCTCCGGCAAGACCCCGCTCACGGCCCACGACCTGTCGAAGTCCTACGGCGCGCTCGAGGTCTTCACCGCTGTCGACCTGGCCATCGACCGGGGGACCCGCGTGGTCATCCTCGGGCTCAACGGTGCCGGCAAGACCACGATGCTGCGCATCCTGGCCGGGGTCGACAAGCCCGACACCGGCGAGGTCGTCCCGGGGCACGGGCTCAAGGTCGGCTACTACGCCCAGGAGCACGAGACGCTCGACACCAAGCGGTCGGTCCTGCAGAACATGCAGTCCGCCGCGCCGCAGCTGACCGACACCGAGGCCCGCACCGTGCTGGGCGCGTTCCTCTTCAGCGGCGACGACGTGCACAAGCCCGCAGGCGTGCTCTCCGGCGGAGAGAAGACCCGGCTGGCACTGGCTTCCCTGGTCGTCTCGGCGGCCAACGTGCTCCTGCTCGACGAGCCCACCAACAACCTCGACCCGGCGTCTCGCGAGGAGGTGCTCAACGCGATCCGCCGCTACGAGGGTGCGATCGTGCTGGTCACCCACGACGAGGGCGCCGTGCACGCGTTGGAGCCCGACAAGGTGCTCATCCTCCCCGACGGTGTCGAGGACCTGTGGAACGAGGAGTACGCCGACCTGGTCTCGCTCGCCTGATCCGCGTCCGCAGCCATCACGACCGGGTGCGGACGAACCTCACCGGCATCGAGGTCGGGTAGCGGTAGGAGAGCGAGTCGGTGTTGCGCTCGACCTGGTCGGCCGGCACCGCGAGGGAGACCTCGGGCAGCCGCTCCACGACGGTGCGTACGGCCGCCTGCACGATGATCGTGCCCGGTCGCTGCGCGGGGCAGGAGTGCGGTCCGGCGCTCCACGACATGTGCGCCCGGTTGCCGATCTCGAGCCACGGGTCGTCGCCGGTCATCAACGGGTCGAGGTTGGCCGCCGCGATGCACGGCACCACGGCGTCACCCTTGCGGATCAGCTGGCCGCCGAGCTCGACGTCGCGCAGCGCGAAGCGGGGCGTGATGTTGTAGCACGGCGGGTCGCGCCACATGACCTCCTCGATGGCCTGGTCGACATCGAGCCGACCCCCACGCAGCCGGCCCGCGAAACGACCGTCGGAGAGCATCAGCAGCAGCGTCTGGGTGATGGTGGCGATGGTCAGCTCGTTGCCGGCGATGATCATCACGATCATCGCCTCCATGACCTCGTTGTCGTCCCACAGGCCGGGGTCGTCGATCAGGTGGGAGGTGAGGTCGTCGCCAGGGTCCCGGCGGCGCCTGGCGATGTGGTCGGCGATCTCGACGGCGAGCTCGATGACCCCCTCCTGGGCCAGCTGGCCGCCCCCGAGGACCTTGTGGGCGGCCTTGCGCAACGAGTCACCCACCTCGGGACCCATGCCGAACATCGCGGCGACCGAGAGGAGCGGGATCAGGACGGCATAGTCCTGGACCAGGTCGGCCTCGCCGCGCTCGAGCATGTCGTCGACGAGGTCGTTGCAGATGCCGCGTACCTGCCCGGCGTAGCCGTGCTCGTCGACCCGCGAGAGGGCACGGTCGATCGGTGAACGCAACCGTTGGCGGAGCTCGCCGTCGTTGTGGAAGGAGTTCTGCCGAGTGGTCACGAACGGGTAGATCGGCATGTCCGGCTGGATCTTGCCCTCCTGCACGGCGCTCCAGTTGTCGCCGTTGCGGGAGAAGACCTCCTCGTTGCGGATCACCTCGCTGAACTCGGCATAGCCCATCGCGAACCAGAGGCGTACGCCGGGGGAGAGCTCACCGGGGGCGACCGGACCCCACTCTGCCCGGAGCTGTTGGTGCACCTCTCTCGCGCGCGGGCCGACGGTCTCAGGTGCCTGGATGAGGTCGGTGAGGTCGGCGAGACGTACGGTGCGGGCGGGAGTCATCGCAGTGGTGCCTGTTCGGTCGTGGGTCGGGGTCAGCGCGTCTTCAGGGCGTGGCGCACGAGCGCGGCGAGCGCTCGGGCGCAGGCGTTACGGTTCTTGGCGTTGCAGACCACGATCGGCGTCTCGTCATCGAGGTCGAGCGCCGTGCGGATCTGGTCGGGCTCATAGCTCGGTGCGTCGGGGAATTGGTTGATCGCGACCACGAACGGCAGGGACGTACGCGTCTCGAGCTGGTCCAGCACCTCGAAGGAGTCTGCCAGACGGCGGGTGTCAACCAGGACGAGCGCGCCGGCGGCGCCCTCGGCGAGGCCGGACCACAGGTCCCAGAAGCGCCGCTGCCCGGGAGTGCCGAACAGGTAGAGCGCGATCTCGTCGGTCAGCGTGATCCGGCCGAAGTCCATTGCGACCGTGGTCGTCGTCTTCTCCGGGGTGGCCTCGACCTCGTCGATCCCTTCGCTGGCCTGGGTGATCGTCTCCTCGGTGCGGAGCGGGTCGATCTCGCTGACCGATCCGATCAGTGTGGTCTTGCCGACTCCGAAGGAGCCGACCACCAAGATCTTGACCGACTCGACGACCGTCGGCGCCAGATAGTGCTGATCGCCTCGGGCTCCGCTTCGGCCGTGGCTGTCAGAGGTGGTTGAGAGCATGCAGGACCTTCTGGAGGGTTTCGCGGGAGGGGCCGGCGGCGGTGTCACTGTCGGGGCGGATGCCGATGAGGCCGGCGTCGATCATGTCCGAGACGATCACCGCGAGGACGCTGACGGGCTGGCCGAGGTGGACGGCCATCTCGGCCATCGAGATCACGCCCATGCACTGGGACAGGACCTCGCGCTCCTGTCGGCCCACCGATGCGGCCGTCGGGCTGATGTGGCCGATCAGGAGCGTCGCCGGCGTCAACCGATGGGTTGGCCGCACCCGACCGCCCGTCCGGACATATGACCGGATCGGGTGGTCGACGTAGTCGTCGTCGGGGGCGTCGGGCATCGGCTCGGCTGGCTCAGACCGAGCGTCTCGGGGTGCTCATCGCGCGCTCCCCGATCATCAGGACGGTCGCCTGCATCTGCTGGGCGACCAGCGCCGGGTCGATGCTCATCTCGGTGATCACCGCGAGCCGGGAGCCGTCGCCGGCTCCGCGGATGAACAGGAAGCCGCCGTTGAACTCGACCATCACCTGGCGGGGGTGGGAGTCGGCACCGAACTGGCGGCTGATCCCGTGGCCGAGGGACGTCAGGCCCGCGCACGCCGCGGCGAGCTTGTCGGCCTCCTCGCGTGGGGTGTGGCTCGTGCGTACCCGGACGAGCCCGTCGGCGGAGAGCACCACGACATGACGTACGCCGCGTACTCCCGCGACCAGCTCCAGCATCCAGCTGTTCTCGTCGGTCATGGTCTCCTCCAGTGGCTCTCGGGTGCGGGATCGGTCTCGGCGACGGTGCTGAGGAAGCTGCTCATCCAGGCGCCCGCCTGCTCCGCGGTCGGCTCCGAGCGAGGAGCCACGACCTGGCTTCCTTCTGCGCGCTGCTGTCCGGTCGTAGGGCGCTCGCCGCGTTTCGAACGGCGCTGTGGCAGGCCGTCGGACGTGAACGACGACGGCTGGTGCTGTTGTTGCGGAGGGATGGCGGCTGGGGCTGGTGCAGGTGGCGCGACCTGCTCGGGCACGTCCACGCTCATCGGGGTGATCATCGCCTCAGGGACGAGAACGGCCACCCGCAGGCCGCCGTGGACGGACTCGGTCAGGTCGACCCGGAACCCGTGGCGGCGGACATAGGTGCCGACCACCGCGAGGCCGGTCTGCGGGATCTCGCCGAGGTCCTGCAGGCGTACCTGCCGGGTGCCTGAGGCGATCTCCCGCATCCAGGCCAGGTTGGTCTCGTCCATGCCGACGCCCGCGTCGTCGATCTCGAGGGCCGCGCCGCGGCGTACGGAACGGATGGTGACCAGCACCTCCGTCGCCGGCGGCGAGGACTGGGTCGCGTTGGCCAGGAGCTCGGCGACCAGGTGGATCAGCGGCTCGACGTAGGCGCCTTGGACCGCGACCGGCGGATCGCCCTCGACCCGGACCCGTCGATAGGCGGTGATCCGGCCGGCTGCCCCGCGAACGACGTCTGCGATGGGAAGCGGGTCCCGCCAGTGCTGCCCGGGCTGCTCGCCGCACAGCGTGGCGATGCTCTGCGCCAGCCGCGCCTGCTGCGCCGCCGCGTGGTCGACCCGCATCCCGGCCTCGAGCACGTCCGGCTCCGCCGGGAACTTCGCCACCATCCGCGTCGACTCCTCCTGGATCCGGTGCGCGGAGGCCTGCACCTTGCGAGACAACGACAGCACCGCCACCCGCATCCCGGCCTCCCCGCCCCGCCCGCCCGACTCAGCCGAATCCGTACTTGTGGGGGCCGAATCTGCAGTTGTGGGGATCGAATCCGCCGTTGTGGGGGCCGAATCCTCACTTATGGGCGACGAAAGTGTCGTTTCGTCGCCCACTTCTGCAGACTCGTCGTCGATTTCTACAGTCTCGGCCACC
Source organism: Nocardioides sp. NPDC006273 (assembly GCF_040613495.1). Classification (NCBI taxonomy): domain Bacteria; kingdom Bacillati; phylum Actinomycetota; class Actinomycetes; order Propionibacteriales; family Nocardioidaceae; genus Nocardioides; species Nocardioides sp. NPDC006273. Next base: position 56,133 of record NZ_JBEXSD010000033.1, read on the forward strand.
GTTTCTACAGATTCGCCGGGGGTCGGGACGGGTGCCTGCCCGGAGTCGTAGGCCATCGCGGTCAGCCACAGGGTGAGGGCGACGACGGGTACGCCGGCGAGGATCCAGGGCAAGAGCCACTCGTCGCCGCCGGCGGTGACGAAGATGACTGGGGAGAGCGCGACGAAGAGAAGGATCGCGGTACTGCAGAACCACGGACCGGCTCGGTGGAGTCGGTCCAGTATCGGTCGGGTCATGTCAGGCACCTGGTGTGGGGGAGAGCAGTCAGGGCATGAGACCGCGGGCTCGGGGCTGTCTTGATGTCCTGATCCAACCCCCGGATACCGGCGCACACACGCGCACCACTTCATACCACCAACTGAGCGCTTGGTCACCTATCTGACGTGATTTTGACCATAATTCGCCGATGCCTCCTCGACGCGGCCGAACGGCCGCGGGCGACTAAGGTGACGGGGTGTCACAAATGGGTCCAGGTTTCGGTGCGACCGGCGGAGCGATGGGCGGCGGCGGGATCATGCGCAACCTGCGTGCCGACCGGACGGTTCTCGAGCGGGGCCTGCCGAAGGGCACCCTGAAGCGGGTCGTCTCCTACGCGCGGCCCCACCGGGCTCTGCTCGGTGCGTTCCTGCTGTTCACGGTCTTCGACGCCGCGCTGGTGGTGGTCACCCCGCTGCTGACCCAGCGGATCATCGACGACGGTGTGCTCCAGAAGAACGTCACGCTGGTCATCTGGCTGGCCGCCGCGATGGCGCTGGTGGCCGTGGTCGACATGATCTTCGGCGTCATCTCGGGCTGGCTCTCGACGCGGATCGGCGAAGGACTCATCTTCGACCTGCGTACTCAGGTCTTCGGGCACGTCCAACGGCAGTCGCTGGCCTTCTTCACCCGGGCACAGACCGGTGCTCTGGTGAGCCGGCTCAACACCGACGTGCTCGGCGCGCAGCGGGCCTTCACCTCGACCCTGTCGAACAGCGTCTCCAACCTGATCTCGGTGGTCGTGGTCGGCGCGGCGATGATGGTGCTGTCCTGGCAGGTGACGCTGATGTGCGTCGCGCTGTTCCCGATCCTGTTCCTGACCTCGCGCTGGGTCGGGCGCCGGCTGGCTGGTCTGACCCGCGAGCAGATGGACGGCAACGCGGCGCTGGCGACCACGATGACCGAGCGGTTCAACGTCGGCGGGGCGCTGCTGCTCAAGCTCTTCGGCCGCCGCGAGGAGGAGGACGCCGCCTTCGCGCAGCGTGCCGACGTCGTACGTCGTCTGGGCATCCGGATCGCGCTGCTGACTCGCATGTTCGGGGCGACCATGCAGCTTGTCCCGGCGCTGGCGACCGCCCTGGTCTACGGCTTCGGTGGCTGGATGGTGATCCAGGGTGAGGTCACTCTCGGCACGCTCACCGCGCTCGGTCTGCTGCTGGTGAGGCTGCTGGGGCCGCTCCAGGCGCTCTCCAACGTACGCATCGACGTGATGACCGCGCTGGTCTCGTTCGATCGCGTCTTCGAGGTTCTCGACCTGCCCTCGCTGATCGAGGAGAAGCCGGACGCGGCCGAGGTGCCTCGGGACGCCGCCTCGGTGCGGTTCCGCCATGTCGCCTTCACCTACCCCCGCGCCGACGAGGTCTCGCTCGCCTCTCTGGAGGCGATCGCGCGGCCGGAGAGCCGCGAGGTGCGCGAGGTGCTGACCGACATCGACTTCGCCGCCGAGCCGGGCGAGATGGTCGCCCTGGTCGGCCCCTCCGGCGCCGGGAAGTCGACGATCACCCATCTGATCGCTCGGCTCTACGACGTACGCTCCGGGTCGGTCGAGGTCGGTGGCCTGGATGTGCGAGAGGTGACGCTGGAGTCGCTCGAGGCCGCCGTCGGCTACGTGACCCAGGACGCTCACATGTTCCACGACACCGTGCGCGGCAACCTGCTCTACGCCCGGCCGGGTGCCTCCGACGAGGAGATCTGGGCAGCCCTCGAGGCCGCCCAGATCGCGGCCGTCATCGAGGCGCTCCCGGACGGTCTGGACACCGTCGTCGGCGACCGCGGCTACCGGCTCTCCGGCGGCGAGCGCCAGCGACTCGCGATCGCCCGGCTGCTGCTGAAGGCGCCGCACATCGTGGTGCTCGACGAGGCCACCGCCCACCTCGACTCCGAGTCCGAGGCCGCGGTGCAGACCGCCCTGGATGCCGCCCTGGCGGGACGTACGTCCATCGTCATCGCCCACCGCCTGTCCACCATCCGCGCCGCCGACCGAATCCTCGTCATCGAGGCTGGACGGGTCGTCGAGTCCGGCACCCACGACTCGCTGCTCGCCGACGGCGGGCTCTACGCGGAGCTCTACGAGACCCAGTTCCGTCGCTAGACGAAATCAGCTCTTCCCGCTGCGCTCTTTCTCGTACGCAGCCTGGTAGGCCGCCTTCACGGCCTGCTTCTGCGCGAGCTTGGCGGCCTTCTTGCGGGCGCGCTCGTCGGACGCCTCGTCGCCGGACGGGTCGTCGTCCGGCGTGGCCGGCACGTCCAGGCGCTGCGTACGCCGCTCGTCGTACATCAGGTAGAGGAAACCGGCGACGGCCAGGATGCCGAAGAACCACCACTGCAGGCCGTAGAAGAAGTGGGGGCCGTTGTCGAGCTCGGGCAGGTCGGCCTTGCGGAGCTCGGTGGCGGGCGAGGGGGACTCGGTGTCGAGGTGCAGCCAGCCGGTCAGCAATTCCTCGTCGACCACCTCGGCGACCTGGGTCGAGGAGAGCGCACGAGTGGCGTGGTAGCCGTCGACCTGGGCGATGTCGGTGGAGTCACCGGTGCCGTCGGCGCGTACCCAGCCGGTGATCGTGACCTCGCCCGACGGCGGGGCGGGGAGTTCCTCGAACTCGTTCTGCGTGGTGGTCTGGAGCCAGCCACGGTCGACCAGCACGGCCGTGCCGTCGGCGAGCACCAGCGGGACGACGATGTCGATGCCCTTGGCCTCGTCGGGGGTGCGGTAGCGCCAGATGATCGTGTCGTCGACCGCGTACGCACCGGTCGCGGTCACCCGCCGCCACTCGTTCTTCTCGGCGACCTCCTCGCCGGGGGCGAGCACGTCTGTGACGGGCACGGGCTCGGCGTGCTCGTTGGTGCGGACGATCTGGTTGCTGGCCTTGCGGTCCTCGAGACGGTCGAACTGCCACTGGCCGAGCCACCAGGTCCCGTAGGCCAGGATCAGCACGAACACCGTGAAACCGGCCCAGCGTCGGCTGAGCAGGAAACGGAACGAACTCACCGTACGAGATTAACTGGAATGCGGTCGTGGCTCACGATCCGGGTGGCGCCTGCCTAGACTGGTGTGATGACGACCTCTCCGACAGATCAGGCCCAGCCGAGGCTAGTCGACCGGTTCGGCCGCATCGCGACCGATCTGCGGGTCTCGCTGACCGACCGCTGCAACCTTCGGTGCACCTACTGCATGCCGCCGGAGGGGCTCGACTGGATGCCCGGGGACGAGGTGCTCACCGATGACGAGGTGGTGCGGCTGATCGGCGTCGCCACCGGACACCTCGGCGTCAAGGAGGTGCGGTTCACCGGTGGTGAGCCGCTGGTTCGGCGGGGACTGGTCTCCATCGTCGCCCGCACCCGCGAGGTCGCCCCCGATGCGGAGCTCTCGATCACGACCAACGCGCTTGGTCTGGCCCGCATGGCCGGGACGCTCGCGGAGGCCGGACTCGACCGGGTCAACGTGTCGCTCGACTCGGTCCGGCGCGAGACGTTCGCGGACATCACCCGCCGCGACCGGCTGGACGACGTGGTCGCCGGCCTGGAGGCCGCGGCCGACGCCGGTCTGGGACCTATCAAGATCAACGCGGTTCTGCTGCGCGGAGTCAACGACGACCAGGCCGCCGAGCTGCTCGGCTGGTCCGTCGAGCGTGGCTATGAGCTCAGGTTCATCGAGCAGATGCCTCTCGACGCCCAGCACGGATGGTCGCGCGACAACATGGTCACCGCCGACGAGACCCTCGCGGCGCTGTCGGCGGCGTTCGAGCTGACCCCGGCCGAAGAGCCGCGCGGCAGCGCCCCCGCTGAGCTCTTCCATGTCGACGGCGGCCCCGCCAAGGTCGGCATCATCGCCTCCGTCACCAGGCCGTTCTGTGGTGACTGCGACCGCGTCCGCCTCACCGCCGACGGGCAGGTGCGTGACTGCCTGTTCGCGCGCTCCGAGTCGGACCTGCGTACGCCGCTGCGTGACGGCGCCTCCGACGCCGACCTCGCCGCCCGCTGGGTCACCGCGATGGCCGGCAAGCGCGCCGGCCACGGCATCGACGACCTCGGCTTCCTCCAGCCCGACCGCCCTATGTCCGCCATCGGCGGATAGCCGAGACGTCACCCGCGTCGGCCGAGACGTCACGTCGGTGACGTCTCGGTCAACGGGAGTGACCTCTCGGCCGACGTACCTGACCTCTCGACAGGTCAGGAGCCGACGCGGTCGAGGGCGTCGATGACGAGATCCCAGTAGGCCTCGACGTCGAGGCTGACGGCGACCTGGGTGTTGGGCGGCTCGTCGAGACGGTCGTGGAGGTCGACGACGGTGGCGCCGCGGGTCCAGCGGCCCTGGGTCTCTACGGCTACGAACGCCTTGTGCCAGACGATCAGGCCGGGGTCGATGAGGGCGGCGATGGTGCATGGGTCGTGCACCGGGGGAGCGGCGAAGTCGAAGACGTCGGAGTAGGTGCCGCCGAAGAAGCCCATCAGGTCGGCGCACGCGCGCCCGACCGGGTGGTCCATGGCCCGCATCCGCGCGACGACCTCGGGGGTGGCGAGCGCCTGGTGGGACAGGTTGAGCCCGACCATCCGGATCGGCAGGCCGCTGGTGAGAACCGTCTCGAGCGCCTCGGGGTCGGCGTAGGCGTTGAACTCGGCAGCCGGCGTCGCGTTGCCGCGCTCGGTCGAGCCGCCCATGAAGACGACCTCGGCGATCTTCGGGCCGACCTCGGGATGGTCGCCCAGCAGGCGGGCGATGTTGGTGATCGGCCCGATGGCGACGACGGTGACGGGGGCCCGCGCGGCCAGGAGCGAGGTACGCAGGAACTCCACGGCCCCGAGCGAGAGCGGCGGTGCGAGCGGCTCGGGCAGGTCGGGACCGTCGATCCCGGTGGCGCCGTGGATGTAGTCGCCGATGTGGGCCTCGCCGGCCACCGGTCCGGCGGCTCCGGTGGCGACCGGGATGTCCGGGCGCTCCGCCAGAGCCAGGATGCGCTGCGTGTTGTAGGTCGCCTTCTCCACCGGGCAGTTGCCGAACGTGGTGGTGATGCCGAGCAGATCGATGTGTGGGCTGCCCAGGGCCAGCAAAATCGCGATCGCGTCGTCGTGGCCGGGGTCGCAGTCGAGGAGTACGGGCATCGGGTTCATCGCAACGACCTCTCGGAGGCAACGGCTAGTGAGGCACGACGTCCTTGAGGAACCCTCGCGCCCCCAGGAAGTCGCTCAGCGACTGCTTGTGCGCCGTGCACGCGAGCCAGATCTTACGCCGCTCAGGCGTGTGGATCTTGGGATTGTTCCACTGCAGCTCCCAGGATCCGGAGTCCTGACAACCCTTCGCCGAGCACAGGTCGGAGTCGAGGGCGCCCATCAGAGCTCGCCCTTCTCGTCGAGCTGCTGCTCGCGGCTGCTGGCGAGCTGCGGCCGACCGTAAGGCGAGTCCATGAGGTTCATCTGGTCGCTCTTGTTGTTGGTCGCGTTGGCCATGACGACCGCGATGTAGGGCAAGATCAGGGCCGCCGCGATCAGGATCGGCCACAGCCAGCCGATGCCGGCCAGGCCGGCGATGACGGCGCCGATGAAGCACAGCGAGCGGATCGACATCGAGATGGCATAGCGCTTCTGACGGATCGCGATGTCCTCGGCGCGGCTGCGGCCGGCTGTCGTGATCCTGATCGGTTGCGCCTTGGACATACCGCCAGTCTAGGTCGTGGCCGATGACGCGCGTCCGTTGGTGTGTTCCCAACAGGGGCACTCCGAGGGACTTTGGAGGGTTCTCACAAGCAAATCGAGGGCATTGGTCGTACGCCGAAGTAATCGCTACCGTCGCGCCTGTGACTGACAGTGAAAACCCCACAAGCAAGGCACCACGCTCCGTGCTCGTGACCGGTGGCAGCCGTGGCATCGGCCGGGCGATCGCCGAGGCCTTCCTGGCCAACGGCGACCACGTGGCCGTGACCTCCCGCAAGGGCGGGGCTCCGGAGGGGGCTCTGGACCTGGTCTGCGACATCACCGACCCTGCGGCCGTCGAGGAGGCGTACGCCGCGGCAGAGGCCGCTCATGGCCCCGTCGAGGTCCTCGTCGCCAACGCCGGGATCACGAAGGACACCCTCGTGCTCCGGATGTCGGAGGAGGACTTCACCTCGGTGATCGACACCAACCTCACCGCGTCCTTCCGGCTCGCCAAGCGCGCCTCGAAGGGAATGCTCCGACTGCGCCGCGGGCGGATCATCTTCATCTCCTCGGTCGTCGGGCTGATGGGCAACCCGGGCCAGGTCAACTACGCGGCCTCGAAGGCCGGGCTGGTCGGCATGGCCCGCTCGCTCGCCCGCGAGCTCGGCTCGCGAGGGATCACCGCGAACGTGGTGGCACCGGGGTTCGTGGAGACCGAGATGACCGCTGTCCTCACCGATGAGCAGCAGAAGGCGATCACGGACCGGGTGCCGTTGGGGCGCTACGCCTCACCGGACGAGGTGGCCTCGGCCGTGACGTGGTTGGCTGATGCGGGTTATGTGACCGGGGCCGTCATCCCGGTCGACGGCGGACTTGGAATGGGGCACTGATCATGGGTTTGTTGGACGGCAAGACTGTTCTCGTCGCAGGGGTCACGATGGACTCCTCGATCGGCTTCGCGGTGGCCAAGGTGGCTCAGGAGCAGGGCGCCCGCGTCCTGATCTCCAACTTCGGACGCGCGCTGTCGATCACCAAGCGGATCGCGAAGCGGCTCCCCGAGGAGCCGCCGGTCCTCGACCTCGACGTGACCAACCAGGACCACCTCGACGGCCTTGCCGATGCGCTCCGGGCCGAGGGCGTCGAGCGCCTCGACGGGGTCGTGCACTCGATCGCGTACGGCAATCCCGAGACGCTCCTCGGCGGCAAGTTCCTCGACGGCCCGTGGGAGGACGTCTCCCAGGCGGTCCAGGTCAGCGCCTACTCGCTGAAGTCGCTGGCGATGGCCTGCCGGCCGCTGATGTCGGAGGGCTCGTCGGTCGTGGGGCTGACCTTCGACGCGACGGTCGCCTGGCCCGCGTACGACTGGATGGGTGTCGCCAAGGCCGCTCTCGAGTCGACCTCGCGCTACCTCGCCCGTGACCTCGGTCCCGACGGGATCCGCTGCAACCTCGTCTCCGCCGGGCCGCTCAAGACGCTCGCCGCCAAGGCGATCCCGGGCTTCGAGGAGCTCGACGAGGGCTGGGGCACCCGGGCGCCGCTGGGTTGGGACAACACCGACCAGGGCCCGACCGCGAAGGCTGTCTGCGCGCTGATCTCGGACTTCTTCCCGGCGACCACCGGCGAGATCATCCACGTCGACGGGGGCTATCACTCGCTGGGCGCCTGAGGCCATAAGGTTGCCGCATGCGGACCCTTGTCATCATGCGGCACGCCAAGGCCGAGGCGTCGGCACCCACCGACTACGAGCGTCAGCTGACCGAACGCGGCCATGCCGACGCCGTCGCTGCGGGGGAGTGGTTGGCCGAGCAGGGCGTGGTCCCGGACTACGTGCTGGTCTCGGCGGCCGACCGCACCACCCAGACCTGGGAGGACGTCGCAGTCGGGGCCTCGTGGGACCTGACGCTGGCGGAGTACGACCAGGGTCTGTACGCCGCAGGCCCCGCCACCGCGCTCGACCTGATCCGGGCGGTCGATGACGGTCATTCGACGGTCGTCGTGATCGGCCACAACCCCACCATGTTCTCGCTGGTGCAGCTCTTGGACAGCGGCGAGGGCGACGATGCCGCCGGCAACGAGCTGGCCCTCGGCTTCCCCACCGCGTCGGTCGCCGTGCTCACCTACGACGGCGACTGGTCCGAGCTCGACGAGGCCGAGGCCGCCGTCACCGCATTCCACGTAGCCCGGGCCTGACCCTTCGCCGAATCCTCACTTCTGGCGTGCCGAAACCGCCGAACTGGCGTGCCGAAACTGTAGTTGTGGTGGGTGAAACCGCAGTTGTTGCGTACCGAGAGGCCCAGGGACGAGACCGTCACGTTGCGGTAGACCGCCTGGTCGAGCAGCAGCCCCTGGCTCTTGCGCTCCTCGGGAGCCAGGCCGACCCCGGCC
>NZ_JBEXSD010000034.1:0-62648 GCF_040613495.1 Nocardioides sp. NPDC006273
CCCCTATTCCCAACCCCCCCCATCTTCCGATCTGCTTCGCCCCGCTGGTGTGCCTCTCCCCCAACAATAATTGCCGTGGTGCGCGGCCAGGAGTGCGCCATAGCGCACCCCTGGCAGCACACGGCGGATCATTTGGCGTCGGAGTCCAGCGTCACCTTTGCGGTCTGCTCCTTGCCGTTGCGTGACCAGGTGACCTCTACCTCGTCGTCTGGGCGGTAGGAGCGGACTGTTGCCACCAGCGAGTCGGAGCCGGTGATGATGTGGTCCTCGACCTTGGTGATGATGTCGCCCTTCGCGAGGCCCGCCTTCTCGGCGGTGCTGCCCTGGCCGACCTCCTGGACCTGTGCCCCGGTGACCGAGGTCTGGCCGCTCTGAGCCGCGGGGGAGTCGGAGACCGAGATGCCGAACTGCGCGTGGGTGGCCTGCTCGCCCTTCTCGAGCTGCTCGACGATCGGACGGATCTCGTCGATCGGGATGGCGAACCCGATGCCGATCGAGCCCGCGTCCTGGCCGCCTCCACCAGAGGTGGAGCGGATCGAGGCGTTGATGCCGACGAGGTTTCCGTTGAGGTCGACGAGCGCCCCACCGGAGTTGCCCGGGTTGATCGCCGCGTCGGTCTGCACCGCGGGGTAGACGGTCGCCGCGCCGCTCTGGTCGACGCCGACGTTGACCGGGCGGTCGAGAGCACTGACGATGCCGGTGGTCACCGTCTGGTCGAGACCGAACGGCGAGCCGATCGCCACGACGCTCTGGCCGACGGTGAGGTTCTCGGACTTGCCCATCGTGATCGGGGTCAGGCCGGAGACGCCGCTGGCCTTGATCACGGCGGTGTCGGTGAGCGGGTCGGTGCCGAGGACCTCGGCGGAGGCCGACGTACCGTCGTTGAAGTCGACCGTCACGGTGCCGCCGTTGGCCGCCAGCTCGACCACGTGGTGGTTGGTCAGGATCGTGCCGTCGGAGGAGATGACGACCCCGGAGCCCGAGCCGGAGCCCTGCTGGGAGGTGACCTCGATCTTCACCACGGAGGGGAGCACCTTGGCCGAGACCTTCTCGATGCTGCCCTCGGGGATCTTCGCGTCGACGACCTGCGAGGTGGCCGGGGTGTTCGCCCCGCCACCGATGCCGTCACCGGCGAGGGCGTCGTAGATCGCCGCCCCGCCGACGCCGGCGGTGCCACCGGCCACCAGCGCTCCGGCGAGGACCGCGGCGACGAGACCGGCTCGGCCGGCGCCGCGCTTCTTGGCGGGTGGCCCGGGCGCCCAGGGTGTGCCGGGCGAGCCGGGCGAGCCGGGCGCGGTCGGCATGACAGCCGTCTGGGCCGGCGGCGGTGCGTACGGGCCGGCGGACGGCTGGGCGGACGGCTGGGCGGACGGCTGGGCGGACGGCTGGGCGGACGGCTGGGCGGACGGCTGGGCGGACGGCTGAGCGGACGGCTGGGCGGACGGCTGGTCGGTTCCGGCGGGAGCCGGGGGAGTCCACTGAGGCGGGGTCCCACTCGGCTGCTGAGAAGGGATGTCGGTCATGTGATCGAGTCTGACCAGCGTCCCTGTGAGCCGGCTGAGACGGGGCTATGTGGTGCCGAAGAGAGGAACGACTCCTCTCGGATGCCGGCTAGTGGCTCTCGATCCGCAGGGTCACCTGCTTGAGCAGCTCCGCCAGGTCCGTACGCCGCTCCGGACTCAGGCCCTCCAGCAGCCTGGTCTCGGCCTCACCGCGCAGGTCCATCGCCCGGCGCCAGATCTCGATGCCGGCCTTCGTCGCCTCGACGCTGATCTTGCGGCGGTCCTCGACCGACGCCGTACGCCGCAGCCACCCGGCCTTCTCCATGCTGTCGAGCCGTCCCGTCATCCCGGCCGGACTGATGTCGAGGTCCTTCGCGAGCGCTGTGGGCGAGGCGTGGCCCGGAGTGTCTCGGATCATCAGCATGTGGAGCGTCTTGTACTCGAAGTCGGCGAGCCCGACCTCGCTCGCGGCCGCCGCGCGGGCGTCGTCGAAGAACTTCGCGATGGTCCCGATCCGCACCGTGATCGCCTCGATCTCGTCGTCGAAGTCGATGTCGATCCAGTGGTCGCGCCAACGGTTCACGTGACGATCGGCCCCGTCCTCCGCAAGGTCGTCGGTGGGCGTCTCAGCGGGTCGCAGCTCGGACATGGCTCGACCCTACAGGGTAATTCGTTGGCGAATAGTTCGCTAGCGAAGTAAGTTTGCGACATGACCGCCACCACCGAACCGGCGACCAAGTGTCGTTCGCCGCTGAGGCATCGCAACTTCCGCCGGCTCGTGACCGGGACGGCGTCCTCGTCGCTGGGCAACGCGATCACCCCGGTGGCGCTGGCCTTCGCGGTGCTCGACCTCGGCGGGACGGTCACCCAGCTGGGCATGGTGGAGGCGATCTTCGCGACCTGCCAGGTGGTGACCACGCTGGCCGGGGGCGTTCTCGGCGACCGGGTCTCGCGCAAGCTGATGATGGAGGGCACAGCGGCGATCAGCGCCGTCGTCACCGGAGCGCTCGCCGCGACGGTGATCCTGGGAGTCGCCACCATCCCCTCGATCGCGGTGATGGGCGGCCTAGCCGGCATCGTCGCAGCGCTCAACCAGCCCTCGGCGATGGCGATGACCAAGGTCGTCGTGCCGGCCGACGAGCTCGGCGCTGCCGTCTCGGTCCGGTCGCTGCTGCAGACCACCGCCTCGACCGTCGGCTACGCCCTCGGCGGTGTGCTCGTCGCGGTGGTCGGCCCCGGCTGGGCGATCACGGTCGACGCGCTCACTTTCGCCGTCGCCGCGATCGCCTACGCCGGGATGCGGGTGCCCCACGAGCGCCCGCCCCGCAAGGCCTCGATGCTGGGGGAGCTCGCCGAGGGCTTCCGCGAGGTGATGCGGCACTCGTGGCTGTGGTTCCTGATCCTGCAGGCGCTGCTCTACCACCTGTTCTGGTCCGGCGCTCACAGCGTGCTCGGGCCGATCGTCGTGGGCGAGGGGATCGGCCGCGCGTCGTGGGGCTTCGCGCTGGCCGCGCTGATGGCGGGCTTCTTCGTCGGCGGCCTGTTCTGCCTGAAGTTCCGCCCGCGTCGGCTGCTCTCCGTCGGAGTCTTCTTCCTCGCGATGACAGGCCTCTTCCCGGTCGCGATGGCCGTCTCCGACACTCTCTGGCCGATCCTCATCGGAGCCTTCCTGCACGGATTCGGCCTGCAAATCTTCGACATCTTCTGGCAGATCGCGATCCAGCAGGAGATCCCCGAGGACAAGCTCTCCCGGGTCTACTCCTTCGACATCGTCGGCTCGTTCATCGCCCGCCCCATCGGTCTCGCGCTCGTCGGCCCGGTCGCGCTCGCGGTCGGTTTCGACCCGTGGCTGCTCATCGTCGCAGCGGTGATCTCCGGGTCCGCCCTGATGTCGTTCTCCTTCGCCGGGGTACGCCGCCTCGAGCGTGCCCCCGACCAGCCCGCCTAGAGAGGAAGGCCGAGCGAGAGCAGGTCCCTGCGGAGCTGCTCGGCTCCGGTGAATTGGAACGCCTGCATGCCCACGGCCGTGGCGGCGGCCACGTTGGCGACACTGTCGTCGATGAAGACCAGCCGCTCCAGCGGGATGCCGGCGCGCTCGGCGACGAGCCGGTAGATCGCCGGGTCGGGCTTGGCCAGTCTCTCCTGCCCGGAGACGACGACGTCGCGGAGCAGCTCGATCACGTCGTACGTCGCGGGAGCATGCGGATAGAGCTCGGCCGACCAGTTGGTCAGGCCGAGCTGTGGGACGCCGGCTGCGGCGAGCTCGCGGACCAGCTCCTGGGTGCCGGGGACCGGGCCCAGCAAGGAGAGCGGAAAGTTGTCGACGTACGCCGCTCCGGCGCTGAGCCACTGGGGCGCATCGCTCTCGAGGACGGCGAGTCCCTGGGCCCAGGTGCGGCCGGCGTCCTGGGCGTGGTTCCACGACCGGAAGTCGTAGGACCCGAGGAACGCGCGGGCGTCCGCGTCCCCGACGCCCGCCGCGATGGCCGGGAGGGGGTCCCAGCGGATGAGGACATTCCCGAAGTCCCAGACGACTGCATCCACGCTACCCATGTTGCTCCTTTGCGCTGCCCGTCTCGAGTCGGCGCAATACGGTCCTCGCTTCGCTCCGGTCCGTTTGCGCCGACTCGAGCCTGGCTGAGCGCTACGCCCAGCGAACGTCGCGCGGGACGAACGTGAGACCGCGCTCGCCGGTGTAGATCTGCTTCGGACGGGCGATCTTCTGCTCCTTGTCCTGGACGAGCTCCAGCCACTGGGAGAGCCAGCCCGGCGTACGCCCGATGGCGAACAGCACGGTGAACATCTCCGGCGGGAACTCCAGGGCCTCGTAGATCAGGCCGGAGTAGAAGTCGACGTTGGGGTAGAGCTTGCGCTTGACGAAGTATTCGTCCTCGAGCGCGATCTTCTCCAGCTCCATCGCGATGTTGAGCAGCGGGTTGGTGCCGGTGACCTCGAAGACGTTGAGCGCCTGCTGCTTGATGATCGTCGCGCGCGGGTCGTAGTTCTTGTAGACCCGGTGGCCGAAGCCCATCAGTCGCTCGTTGCCGGCCTTGACGCCCTCGATGAAGGCGGGGATGTTCTCCACCTTGCCGATGCGGCGCAGCATCCGGAGCACCGCCTCGTTGGCGCCACCGTGGAGCGGGCCGAAGAGGGCGCCGACGCCGGCGGCGACCGAGGAGTAGGGGTCGACCTGGGTCGAGCCCACGCTGCGGACCGCGTTGGCGGAGGCGTTCTGCTCGTGGTCGGCGTGCAGGATGAAGAGCGTGTCGAGCGCCTTCTCGATGCGGTCGTCCGAGGCGTACTTGCTCTCGCTCATCTTGAAGAGCATCGAGAGGAAGTTGCCGGTGTAGGACAGGTCGTTGTCGGGGTAGACGTACGGCTTGCCCTGGGCGTGGCGGAACGCCCACGCGCCCAGCGTCGGCATCTTGGCGATCAGCCGGATGATCTGCAGGCGACGGTTGTCGGGGTCGGAGATGTTGGCGGCGTCCGGGTAGAACGTCGACATCGCACCGACCGACGCCATGAGCATGCCCATCGGGTGGGCGTCATAGCGGAAGCCCTGCATGAACTCCTTGATGTTCTCGTGCACGAACGTGTGGAAGGTGATCTCGTGCACCCACGCGTCGTACTCCTCCTTGGTCGGCAGCGCGCCGTGGACCAGGAGATAGGAGACCTCGAGGAAGCTCGACTTCTCCGCCAGCTGCTCGATCGGGTAGCCCCGATACTCGAGCACGCCCTTGTCACCGTCGATATAGGTGACGGAAGATCGGCAAGAAGCGGTGTTGACGAAGCCGGGGTCATAGACGGCCAGGCCAGGACCTTCTTCGTGGGTGGCCGGGTCAGCGGCCTTGATCTTCCCCAGGTCGGCGGCGCGGATGGTGCCGTCGGTGATCGGGATGTCGTACTCCACCCCGGTGCGGTTGTCACGCACTGTTAGAGATTCGGTCACGATCAGCAACGGTAACCCTCTTGAAATCACCTTCGTAACTCGGCGTCCCACCCATTGGCCGAATTCGACTCAGAATCGAAGCCTGTCCCGCGCCGGTCTGGTGTCGCCGGAGGGCTCCTCGTCGCCGAACCGGGTCAGCGCGTCGCGCAGTCGATGGAGGTCGAGAACGGTCTGTACCGACCGCTCGTTCAGGGCCTCGTCCTCTCCGCGGAGCACACGCAGCGCATCCTGGACATCGATCTCGCTCGGCTCCCCGGTCATGGGGACATAATCTAGGCGGCCGGACCAAAGGAAGCGACCGCAGGTTGGTGTGCCACAGATTCCGGGGTGGCAGATTTCTGACAGGTCCTTGGAGGCACGGTCAGAAATCTGTGAGCCCGGGCCAGCAGCATGGTCGGAGGACAGCCGCAGCGGCGGCTGGAGACGCGATCATGCTCGGGGGACGCGATGCTGCGGATTCACTTCACCTATGACGACCTCGCTCGGGTCAGGATCGCCGACGGGCCCGATGCGCTCTGGGAGGTGCAGCTCAGCCTGCACGCGCTCCAGACGCGCGGGCGCGCCGTGGAATCGAGAACTACACCGACGCCGAGGTGCGCCTCGAGGGTCGCGGGCTGCTGCTCCAGCCGTCCTACTTCTGCGAGCCGGACACGCCATTGAAGCTGTGCGATCCCGGGCCGGAGCCGATGCTGGCCTATCCCACCGCCAAACCGGCCACCGGACTCACGATCTCGGCGGACTCGGCGGACTCGGCGGACTCGGCGGACGCGGCGGACTCGGCAGAACCTGCCGGGCAGCTCGATCAGCCGGTGGTCGCTTTGCTGGGACGTACGCGGGCCAAGGCGCTCGCAGCGGTTCGGTCCGGGTGTTCGACCAGTGAGCTGGCCCGCCGGTGCGAGATCTCGGTCGGCTCAGCCAGCCAGCAGGCGAGCATCCTGCGCGAAGCCGGACTCGTCGCCACACGGCGCGAGGGCACCTCGGTACGCCACGAGGTCACCACCCTCGGGGCGCAAGCGCTGAGCGGGGCGACGGCGTCCTGATACACCTTTCGGCCCTGGCCAAAAAGGTTTCGCCGAGGCAGCGGCTGATCGGACCCTCGGAGGGTCACTCCTCCACATCAGATTCATCTGAAGGTCCATCTGAAAGGAAAGCTCAGGATCAAGCGCATCATCGCCGCGGCAGCACTTACGCTGGCGGCCACCAGCCTCGCCTCCGGGGCCATGGCGGCGGAGGGCGGAAGCGTCGACTTGAAGACCGGCAGCGCGGTCGAGGAGGTCGGCACGGCCGCTGTCTCGCCGACGGTCTCGCCTGCGGCCGAGCGGACGTTCCACCAGACCGGTGGCATCCGGAACTACGCCTGCCCGTCCGGGCGCCTGTGCGTCGACGTGTGGGACCCGACCGCCAACACGTACAAGGTCTTCCAGTTCTACCGATGCCAGACGCACGCGCTCCGAGGGTTCTACTCGACCTACACCCCGGAGTACGAGAACAACCAGACCACCGGCACCGCAACCTACTTCGAGCGCTCAGCGGGGGACCGGTATCTGAGGTCGACGGCGAAGCACGCCGAGCGCGGCATCAACTGGGACCCGATCAACTACATCGACGTCTGCTGACTCGCTGCTGACCCCGCTGCTGAGGGTCGGAGGACGGGCGATCCCAGGTCTGGGGTCGCTCATCCTCCTGCTCTGACAGGCTCTAGACGTCCTCCGTGTCGGGGCCGTGGGCAACCCGCCACAGCAGCACCGCGACCGAGGCGCGCTGTCGCCCGCGCCCCTTGATCGGCGAGTAGCCGAGCTGGGCGCTCAGCCAGGTCAGCCGCTCCTGCAACGTCGAATGGTGCACATGGAGCATCGCGGCCGACTGCCGCAGGCTCGGCTGGTCCAGCACCGCGTGGAGCGTGTCCACCACCCACGGATGACCGGCGAGCAGCTCCTCCAGACGTCGTACGTCACCCACCCGCGCCGCCTCGGCGGCGCTGATCCGCTCCGCGATGACGGCAAGTGCCCCGAGGTCGTCGTAGCGGACCACCGCGGGCGCGAGACCGCCTACGTCGGAGGCCAGCCGGAGGGCCGTACGTGCCTGCTCCAGCGCGGCCGGCAGCTGGAGCGGATCGGGGGCTACGGCGGCGCCTGCGCGGATGCCGTCCGGGATGGTGGGCGTGCCGGGAAGCAGCGCGACCACCAGATCGCCGACCGTGCTGCTCAGTGTCGCCCGCAGGTTGGTCGAACTGCTCAGCACGACGGTGACGGGACCGGCGGGACCGGCGGGACCGGCGGGACCGGCCAGATCCAGACGTGCGACCGCGTCCCGCCTGTCGGCGTCGGTCGCGTCGGGGTCGCACGCGATCCTGACCAACCCGCTGGTCGAGGGGTCGGGCGCCCCCGTGCTGAGCGCCTGCAGGGCGCGGGCGGCGCGTTCGAGGATGAGCGCGTCGAGCGGGCCGTCGTCGCCGGTGCGCTCGAGCCAGAGCCAGGACCCGGGCTGGCCGGGCACCGGGGCGTGGTGCCAGCCGCCGTCGGTCTCGCCGGCCAGCGCGCGGCCGTCGGCCGCGAACCGCTTGGCGAGGCCGCGCGCGGCGTCGTGGAGCCCGGCGGGGGAGCCGGCCAGTGCCGCCGCGGCGCGTACGACCGCGGCGGTCGAGGCCCGTTCGTCCACGAGCCGGTCGAAGTGGTCGATGACGCGTAGCGCACTGGCCGTGTCGTCGTCGACCACCTCGAGCTTGCCGATCAGATCTCGCACCTGAACCTCCCTGGCCCACTCTCGCCCACGGAAGGCGAGCAAGCCAGCGGATCAGGCCTCGAGCGCCCTGCGGACGAACTCGTCACGGGTCGCGATCGAGGCACGGGAGACCGCGGCGTGCCCGGCCATCATGTCGAACCCGTGGAACCCGCCGCCCCACATGTGGAGATCGACGCTGACGCCGGCCTCCGAGAGTCGGCGCGCATAGGCCAGCGTCTCGTCGCGGAACGTCTCCGCCGAGCCGGTGTCGATGTAGGTGCGGGGGAGGCCGGTGAGATCCTCGGCGCGCGCGGGGGCGGCGTACGGGGAGACGCCGGGGCCACCCCGGCGTTCGCCGAGCAGTGCCGTCCAGCCGAACAGGTTGGCCTCGCGGTCCCAGACTCCCTCGTCGTCGAGCATCCGACTGCTGTGGGTCTCGAAGCGGTCGTCGAGCATCGGGCAGATGAGGATCTGGTGGCTCAGCTTCGGGAAGGACCGGTCGCGGGCGAGCAGCGCCGTGCCCGCGGCGAGGCCGCCGCCGGCGCTGGCTCCCGCGATCATGAGGTGCTCGGGATCGATGCCGAGCTCAGCGGCGTTCTTCGCGGTCCAGACCAGGCCGGCATAGCAGTCCTCCACGGGCGCGGGGTCGGGATGCTCCGGGGCGAGGCGGTACTCCACCGACACGACCACGGCGGCGCCCTCGGCGACGTGCGGGAGGAAGCCCTCGACGCCGAACACCCGATTTCCGATCACCATGCCGCCGCCGTGGATGTGGTAGATCACCGGGCGCGGCGGGCCGTCGACGGCCGGGCTCAGGATCAGCAGCGTGATGTCGGGGGCGCCCTCCGGGCCGGGAACCTGCCGCTCCTCGACCCTGACCGCGCCGCCGACGGTCAGATCCGCCGGCTCCATGCCGGGGAACCCGTCGACGCTCTGCTGCCGGATCAGCGGGAGGATCTCCGCCGAGAAGGGCGGGATGCCCTGGCGTACCGCTTCGAGGACCGGCACGAGCTCGGGATCGAACGGCGGTCGGACGGGGGTGTGGGGGAAGATCTGGCCGGCGGTCGTCTCGGTCATGGGGGTGCTCCTTCGGTGAACGGGGGTGGATCCAGCCTCCTCCGGCGCCGTCGGTCACGGTACCCGGCCTGTGGCGGGAATCACATCCGCTGCCCCCGCCATCCGGCGGGCGGGGTGCTGCGAGAAACCGATGTGCGGTCGAGGGGTACGCCGGGAGAGAATGGGTGACCTCATGTCCTCCGACCAGCCTGCCGCCGTCTCCATCGCGATCACCTATCCTGCCGAGCTTCCGGTCACCCAGCGCCGCGAGGACATCGCCGCGGCCATCCGTGACCACCAGGTCGTGATCGTCGCAGGCGAGACCGGGTCGGGAAAGACGACGCAGCTGCCCAAGATCTGCCTGGAGCTCGGGCGCGGGTCGGCCGGACTGATCGGGCACACCCAGCCGCGCCGGATCGCGGCCCGGTCGGTCGCCGAGCGGATCGCCTCCGAGCTCGGCACCTCGCTCGGGGACCTGGTCGGCTATCAGGTGCGGTTCATGGACAAGTCCTCGGCCGCATCCCGGATCAAGCTGATGACCGACGGCATCCTGCTCGCCGAGCTGCAGCGAGACCGCGACCTGCGCCGCTACGACACGATCATCATCGACGAGGCCCACGAGCGGTCGCTCAACATCGACTTCCTGCTGGGCTATCTGCGCCGGCTGCTGCCGCGGCGACCGGATCTGAAGCTGATCATCACCTCCGCGACGATCGACCCGGAGCGGTTCGCGGCCCACTTCGCCGACGCTTCGGGCGACCCCGCGCCGATCATCGAGGTCTCCGGCCGCACCTATCCGGTCGAGGTCCGATACCGGCCGCTGATGGAGCTCTCCGAGGAGGACGAAGAGGGCGAGGTCGTCGTCCGCGACCAGACCGAGGCCATCGTCGACGCGGTCAAGGAGCTCTCCGCCGAGGGGCCCGGCGACGTGCTCGTCTTCCTGCCGGGCGAGCGGGAGATCCGCGATGCCGCCGACGCGCTCTCGGACGCGCTCGGGCTGAACAAGGGGCGCTCCGGCGCGGGGCTGGTCGAGATCGTCCCGCTGTTCTCCCGGCTGTCGGCCGCCGATCAGCACCGGGTCTTCTCGGCTCACACCGGCCGCCGGATCGTGCTGGCGACCAACGTCGCCGAGACCTCGCTCACGGTCCCCGGGATCAAGTACGTCGTCGACACCGGTGTCGCGCGCATCTCCCGCTACTCCGCACGCACCAAGGTGCAGCGGCTGCCCATCGAGCCGATCTCGCAGGCCTCGGCCAACCAGCGGTCCGGACGTACGGGGCGGGTCCAGGCGGGCATCGCGATCCGGCTCTACTCCGAGGATGACTTCGAGGGACGGCCGGAGTTCACCGACCCCGAGATCCTGCGTACGAACCTGGCCTCCGTCATCTTGCAGATGGCCTCCCTCGGGCTGGGGGACATCGCCCGGTTCCCCTTCGTGGAGGCGCCGGACCGGCGCAACATCACCGCCGGCGTACAGCTTCTCGAGGAGCTCGGCGCGATGCACGGGCAACGGCTGACGAAGCTGGGCCGGCGGCTGGCCAGGCTGCCGATCGACCCGCGGCTGGCGCGGATGGTGCTGGAGGGCGAGCGGCTCGGCTGCGTACGCGACGTCATCGTGGTCGCGTCCGCCCTCTCGCTCCAGGACCCGCGTGAGCGGCCCGGGCAGGACCACCCCAAGGAGCAGGCGCAGGCCGACCAGCTGCACGCGCGGTTCAAGGACGAGACCTCCGACTTCCTCACCTGGCTCAATCTATGGCGGTATCTGAAGGAGCAGCAGCACGAGCTCTCCTCGAGCGCCTTCCGGCGGCTGTGCAAGCGGGAGTTCCTGCACTACGTACGCGTCCGGGAGTGGCAGGACCTGGAGTCGCAGCTGCGACAGGTCTGCCGGGAGATGAAGATCGACCTCGGCAAGGGACACCGCGACGTCGTCGAAGCTGCCGCGGACGCAGGTGAGAACAAAGTCACGTACGACGCCGACGGGATCCACCAGGCGCTGCTCTCCGGGCTGCTCTCGCACATCGGTGCGCTGGAGGAGCGCGACTCGAAGGCGGAGGCCGCTGCCCGGCGGGACAAGCGGCGGCCGGGGCCTCGTGAATATCAGGGCGCCCGCGGGGCCAAGTTCGCGATCTTCCCCGGGTCGGCCCTGCACCGGAAGAACCCCCAGTTCGTGATGTCCGCCGAGCTGGTCGAGACCTCCCGCCTCTGGGCTCGGCAGAACGCCGCGATCAAACCGGAGTGGGCCGAGCAGCTCGGTCGTGACCTGGTGAAGCGCACCTACTCCGAGCCGCACTGGTCCCAGAAGCGCGCGTCGGTGATGGCGCGGGAGAAGGTGACCCTCTACGGCGTGCCGCTGGTCGCCGACCGTCCGGTCGCCTTCGGCAAGATCGATCCCGAGCTGAGCCGGGAGCTGTTCATCAGGCATGCCCTGGTCTACGGGGAGTGGCGTACGAACCACCGCTTCCTCCGCGACAACGCCAAGCTCGTCGAAGAGGCCGAGGAGCTCGAGCACCGCGCCCGGCGCCGCGACATCGTGGTCGACGAGCACACGCTCTTCGACTTCTACGACCGCCGCCTCCCGGCCACCATCGTCTCCGGGGCCCACTTCGACCAGTGGTGGAAGCAGGCCCGGCGGGAGGCGCCGGACCTGCTCACCTTCGAGCTGTCGATGCTCACCAACGAGGCTGCCGGGGAGGTGTGCGAGAGCGACTTCCCGGCCGAGTGGGCTCTGCAGAACCCCGGCGGTGGCCCGCTCACGTTCCCGCTGAGCTACCACTTCGAGCCGGGCGCGGCCGACGACGGGCTGACCATCGACGTACCCGTCGCCACGCTCAACCGCGTCGGCGCCGACGACTTCTCCTGGCTGGTGCCCGGGTTGCGCGAGGAGCTGGTGACCGCGCTGATCCGGTCGCTCCCCAAGCAGCTCCGGGTCAGCTTCGTGCCGGCCCCGGACAAGGCGCGTGCCTTCCTGAAGGAGACCCCGCCGGGGGAGGAGCCGCTGCTGACCGCGCTGGAGCGCTGGGCGCGCTCGACCGCCGGCGTGCACATCCCACGCGAGGCCTGGGACTGGGCCAAGGTTCCCGAGCACCTGCGGCCGACCTATCGGGTCGTCGGCGAGGACGGTCGGGAGACGGCCAAGGGGAAGGACCTGGACGCGCTCAAGGCCCCGCTCGAGGGCGAGTTCGAGGCCGCGATCGCCGAGGTCGCCGCATCGGCCGGTCACACCCGCACCGGCGAGACGACGTGGGTCTTCGGCTCGATCGAGACCACGGTCACCGAGAAGCGTGCCGGCCACGAGGTCACGGTCTTCCCGTGCCTGGTCGACGAGGGCACGACGGTCGGCCTCATGGTCGCCGGGACGGCGGAGGAGGCCGAGGCGCGCCACCGCCTGGGTGTCGTACGCCTGCTTCTGCTCGCCCTCCCCGATGTCGGCAAGCGGGTCGTCGACAGCCTGTCCACCATGGAGAAGCTCGCGCTGGCAGGCTCTCCCTACCCGAGCGCCGCCGAGCTCGTCGAGGACTGTCGCGCCGCCGTCGTCCGCCAGGTCGTCGATGCCCGTCCGCTGCCGCGGACCCCGCAGGCGTACGACGCCCTGCTGGCCGCCGCAGGGACGCCGGCCGACCTGGCCGCGGCCGTCCGTGCGGTCCTCGTCGACGTGATGCGGGCGTTCGAGGCCTATCGCGAGACCGACAAGGCTCTCTCCGGCCGGGCCGACATGTTCCAGCTCCCCGCCCTGACCGACATGAAGGACCAGCTCGCCCGACTGGTGCACCGCGGGTTCGTCGCGGAGGCGGGTGTGCAGCAGATCAGGCGGTATCCGACCTATCTGAAGGCCATCGTCGAGCGCCGCCGCAAGCTCGATGCCGACCTCCGCGCCGACCGCACGACCCACGACCGGATCTCCTCCCTCCAGGACGCCTATCTGCACCAGGTCGCGGCGCTGCCCGAGGGCCGGCCGCCGGGGTCGAGGCTGCGGCAGGTGCGGTGGATGCTCGAGGAGTACCGCGTCCAGCTCTGGGCCCAGCAGCTCGGCACCGCGGAAAAGGTCTCCGACGCGCGGATCCGCAAGCTGCTCGGGTAGCGCTTGCTGGTGTAACTCGCAGTGAAACTAGGTGTGTAACACGCTGTTTGTAGGTCTATCCGGTCGTTCTAACGGGCGAGTAGACCTACGAACGACGTGTTACACGTGTGCTGCGGCCGCTACGCTCGATCTGATGTCCAGAGAGTTTCATTCACCGATGCGTCCCGGGGACGGCTTCTTCGACTCCATCCTCGGGGGAGACGACCCTGCCCTGGTGCAGGAGGCGGCGGACGCGGCGGCGACCGCCCTGGTGCGCGGTGCGCGGGAGAGCGACGACCCGGCTGTCGTCGAGCGGATCCTCCATCTGGCCGAGTCGGAGGGCATCGAGACGATCGCGGAGGTCTGGTCGAGCTCGCCGGCGGAGTCGCTGGCCGGGTGCCTGTGGCGGCTCTACCTGCTCCGCAGCTGGGTGTACGCGGATCCGGTCGGCGCAGCGCGAGAGTTCGAGGCCGGGCGGACCAAGGCCCAGGTCGCGCAGGTGGTGGCCGGTGTCGCCGAGCCTCCGGGCCCGGAGGAGCTCAAGACGATGGTCGACGAGGTCCTGCGCGGTATCGCCGGCAGCGACTTCGCGGTGGTGCTCCTCCGTGCTGCCGCGTTCTCCCGCGTCATCGCCGCCGGACGGGCGGCGCTGGACCCGGATGCAGCCGCCACGAACGTACGCAGCGTGCTGCAGCTCTCCGAGCAGCTCGAGGCCGCGGGTCACGCGGAGCTCGAACAGCGGTTGGCCTAGAGGTCCTGCCGAGGCGTGTGCGGTAGCCTCCTGTTCACTTTGATGCGGCTGGGTTGGAAGCACCGTTACACTGGTGCTTGAACACGTCGGGCTGCGGCAGCCCCGGGTCCCAACTTCAGCCGCTTCGAGCGGCCTTGCGCCGTGAGGCGCTCCCGGTCCGGCGTGTTCATCATCTTTTGCGGTGCGCCTCGGCTGGGCGGCCACGACGCCAGCCATCTATCCAGGAGCCGAAGTGACCGACACGCAGCCGTCCCCGCGCGAGGGCGTCATCTCCTACGAACCCGAGATCGGTGACGGCAACGCCGACCCGGGCGAGGTCGTCTGGGGCTGGGTGCCGTACGAGGACGACGAGACCAAGGGCAAGGACCGGCCGGTTCTGGTGATCGGCCGGCGCGCCGGCGTACTCCTGTGCCTGATGCTGACCAGCAAGGACCACGACCGTGACGAGGCGCAGGAGGCGCGGCACGGCCGGCACTGGATGGATGTGGGCACCGGCGGCTGGGACCGCCAGGGCCGGCCCTCCGAGGTCCGTCTGGACCGGCTGATCCGGATGGGCCCCGCCGACGTACGCCGTGAAGGTGATGCGCTGGCCAAGGCGATCTTCGACGATGTGATCAAGGCCGCACGCGATCACCTCGCCTGAGGCCGTTCTGAGGTGTTCTCAGGCTGTGCTCTCTCAGGAAGTGTCCAGGTACGTATCGTAAAGTGAATCGCTGGTAAACCGGGCCTGTGGTTCCATCACAGACCCGGTCCTGGTGTTGAGATGGAGGAAATGGTGCGGCGCACGCGGCTGGCAACGGCGCTTATGGTGACGGTTCTCTCGGCCTCCCTCGCGGCCTGCGGTGGTGAGCCCGCCGCGAAGCCCTCGCCGAGCCCGACGACGAAGGCCCCGGCGAAGGTGAAGCTCGTCTTCGGGGTCTCCGGCCACAAGACGCTCGTCGACACCTACAAGCAGCTGGCGGCCGAGTACACCCAGGAGGTCGCCAACGTCACCGTCGAGGTGAAGTCCTGGCCGACCGCCGACCAGCTCGCCGCGGCGGTCAACAGCGGCGAGAAGGTCGATGTCGTGCTGACCCCGCGCGCCGATGTCGAGAAGTTCGCCGAGGACAAGCTGATCCAGCCGGTGGACACCCTGCTCGAGGCCCGCAACGTCGACTTCGGCGACAAGTACTCCCGCGAGGCGATGGAGGACTTCTCCGTCGACCGCCGCCTCGAGTGCATGCCCTACTCCGTCTCGCCGCAGGTCGTCTACGTCAACACCGGACTGATCGACTTCGAGACCATGAAGGAGGAGGGTCTTCCCACCCCCAGCTTCCGGGCCGATGGCTCTCTGCGTGGCTGGACCCTCGAGCAGTTCAGCGCGGCGATGACCTACGCCGCCGAGCACAACAAGGGCGTCCGGGGCACCTACGTCGAGCAGAACCTCTCCTCGATGATGCCTTGGCTCGCCGGCGCGGGTGCGACCCTCTTCGACGACCCGCTGGCACCGTCGACAACCGCGCTGGGGGACTCAGCCGGTTCGTACGAGGAGCTGGTCGCGGCGCTCAACCAGCCCAACGTGCTGGCCAGCCCGAAGGACCTCGGCGGGCGCACCCCGTTCCAGGCCTTCAAGCAGGGCCGCCTGGTCGCGCTCACCGGCGACCGGTCGCTGGTCTCGGAGCTTCGGGCGACCGAAGGGACGGAGTGGGACGTCATGCCGATGCCGGGTGGCAACGGCACCACCGGTGACTACGCCGGACTGTGCATGGGCGCAGCGCCCGCCGACCCGGATGCCGCTGCCGACTTCCTCACCTACCTGATCTCGACGGAGTCGGTCGTCAAGATGGTCCGCACCGGCCACTTCGTGCCGGTGAACTCCGAGGTCGGCTATGCCCCGGTCTTCACCCAGCCCGAGCGCAATCCCAAGAACGCCCGCATCTTCACCGACACCGTGCGCGACATGCAGGTCCTGCCCGAGGACACCCAGCTCGCTCAGCTGCAGAAGGTCGCCGCCGCCCTTGTCCGAGGATCGTTCACGGCCGAGGAGCCCGAGCAGATCGAGGAGTTCGCGGTCCAGATCGACGCGCTCTCCAAGACCGTCTTCCCCCAGCCGACCCCGTCGGCCACGCCCTCGACCTCCACCTCACCTTCGCCGAGCTCGTAACCCCGCGCCGAGGCGTCACCTACGTCGGCCGAGGCGTCACCCGCTGATCTCTCGGCCGACGCGCGTGACGTCTCGGCTGGTTCAGGAGTCGTTCTCGGCGTGGAGCACGGCGTCGGTGAGGAGCGGGGCGGTGAGGGCGATCTGCCAGCCGCGCGCGCCGAAGCCGGAGAGGATCTCGATGATGCCGTCGAGGAGGGCGCCGGGGTCGCGGGTCTTCGGAGGCGCCCACATGGCCCGGCGGAGGAAGTCGGGCGTCAGCAGATTCTCGGCGGGAAGGTTGCGGGCCTCGGCGAGGGCGTTGACGGACTCGCGCGCGAGCGTGAGCCGACGCGCGGCGACCGGGTCCTTGTCGGCCCACGCGCGCGGCGGGGGAGGGCCGTCGGTCCGCGGCGTACGCACCGGGAGCTCGTCGTCGTCCATCGAGACCGCGCGGTTGAGCGCTTTGACCCAGGAGCTCACGTAGCGCTCTGCGCCCCGGCCGTGGAAACCCTTCAACCCGAGCAGCGAGGCCTTGTCCTGGGGGAGATCCTGCGCGGCGACCACGATCGCGGCGTCGGGGATGATCCGGCTAGGGGTCACGTCGCGCTGTTGCGCGATCCGGTCACGCTCGGTCCACAGCTCGCGCACCGCGGCGAGGCCGCGGCGTCCGCGGACCCGGTGCATGCCGGAGGTGCGCCGCCAGGCATCGGTACGCACCGGCGCCTCGAAGCCGCGCAGCCAGTCGAACTCCTGGCGGGCCCAGGTCTCCTTGCCCTGCGAGACGAGCTCGGCCGCCAGCGCGTCACGCAGCTCGACGAGCACTTCGACGTCGAGCGCGGCGTACTCCAGCCAGGCTTCCGGCAGCGGCCGGGTCGACCAGTCTGCCGCTGAGTGCTCCTTGAGCATGGTGAAGCCGAGCACCGTCTCGACCAGGGTGCCGAGGCCGACGCGCGGATAGCCCAGCAGGCGCCCCGCGAGCTCGGTGTCGAACAGGGCCGAAGGGTGCAGACCGAGGTCGCTGAGGCAGGGGAGGTCCTGGGTGGCGGCGTGCAGGATCCACTCGGTGCCTTCGAGCGCGGCGATCAGCGGCTGCATGGTGGTCAGCCCGATCGGGTCGACCAACCAGATCCCAGAGCCTTCGCGACGCAGCTGGAGCAGGTAGGCGCGGTTGGAGTAGCGATAGCCCGAGGCGCGCTCGGCGTCGATCCCGACCGGCCCGGAGCCGGCGGCGATGGCCGCGGCTGCCTTGACCAGGCCCTCGTCGGTGTCCGTGACCGGCGGCAGCCCGTCGCGCAGGGTCAGCAGCGGCGCCGGAGCGGATTCCTCGACGGGCTCCGTCTCCACAGAATCCGTCGGGTCGTCCGGGTTCGGCTCGGCCTCGGTGTTGTCCTCGATCACGCCTCCACCTCCGTTGCGCAAGCGCAAGGATACGGACGCGGCGGCAGGCTGGCGCTGTGGGTCACTCGCGGGTGCTCGATCACGCGCCTCGCTGCCCGCGCCGACTCTGTATGACGGTGACACCATCCGGCACCGGAGGAAGGCCTGCGGCCGTGCAGAGCAGCTCGCCCCACGCCTCGGTGTGCGGTCCTATGTCCAGGTCGCCCGACTCCGGCCGCACCGGTGTCCAGGAGGCGCGGATCTCGATCTGGGCGGTGCCGTCCTCGTCGGCCATCCCGCCGTAGGACTCGGTGGCGACCCGGGTCACGGTGCCTGCGGCGGCGACGTGCTCGGCGCCGTGGGCGGACAGCGCGTCGAGAAGCCAGGACCAGCCGACCTCGCCCAGCAGCGGATCGCTGATGTGCTCGACGTCTATGTCAGCCCGTGCGTATGCCACGAGTCGAAACATGCCGGGCAGCCCGCGCACCGTGCCCCAGGCATCGTTGCCGTCCGGGTCGTGCAGCAGGATCAGCCGTCCGGTCGCCACGTCCACGTCGTCGACGGTCACATCGGCCGACAACGCCGCGGCGTGCGGAGCGATCCGCTGGGGCGCGGGCATCTCGTCGACCAGCACCTCGGGCCGGAAGGTCGCGGCGCGCATGCCCTCCGCGGCGGACCGGAACGCGGCCGGGCCGCTCTCCGGCCCCGCGGCGGGACGCGACTCTCCACGGACGACCATGTGAACAGCGTATGTCTTCTCCGCGATTCGCGATGTGCGTACACGCCGCACCGGGTGGGACCATTGCCATGTGGTTGAGATCAGCACCTCCGACGCGCTCGCATCCTCCCCGTTCCTGCAGGCGCTCGCAGGGCAGAAGCCGAGCCGTACGCCGGTGTGGTTCATGCGCCAGGCCGGCCGTTCGCTGCCTGAATACCTGAAGGTGCGCGAGGGCATCGGGATGCTCGAGTCCTGCCAGAACGCTGACCTGATCACCGAGATCACCCTCCAGCCCGTACGCCGCTACGGGGTCGACGCGGCCATCTTCTTCTCCGACATCGTGCTGCCTTTGAAGGCCGTCGGGGTCGACCTCGACATCAAGCCCGGTGTCGGCCCGGTGATCGCGCACCCGGTACGCACCCTGGCCGACGTGGAGGCGATCCCGGACCTGACGCCGGAGCACGTCACCTACATCACCGAGGCCGTCCAGAACCTGGTCGGCGAGCTCGGAAGCATCAACGGCGGCACCCCGCTGATCGGCTTCGCCGGTGCGCCGTTCACCGTCGCGTCCTACCTGGTCGAGGGCGGCCCCTCGAAGGAGTACGCCAAGACCAAGGCGCTCATGTTCGGTGCCCCCGACGTGTGGGATGCCCTGATGCGCAAGATCGCCGGGATCTCCGGCGCGTTCCTGGAGGTCCAGGTCCGCGCGGGTGCCTCCGCGGTGCAGCTCTTCGACTCCTGGGCCGGCGCCTGCACCCCTGCCGACTACGAGCGCCACGTGCTGCCCTACTCCAAGGACGTGCTGACCAGGGTCGGCGAGCTCGGTGTCCCGCGGATCCACTTCGGCGTCAACTCCGCCATGCTGCTGCCCCTGATGGGCTCGGCCGGTGCCGAGGTCGTCGGTGTCGACTGGCGTACGCCGCTGGACTGGGCGATCGGTCAGCTCGGCGACGGCTTCGGTGTCCAGGGCAACCTCGACCCCGCCCTCGTCTTCGCGCCCACCGAGGTGATGCTCGAACAGGCCGGGAAGATCATCGAGACGGGGCGGCAGGCCAAGGGTCACGTCTTCAACCTCGGCCACGGCGTCATCCCGAGCACCGATCCCGACCAGCTCGCCCGGCTCACGGAGTTCGTGCAGAGCTACCCGCTGGACTGAACCCAGCCGAGGCCAAGGACGCGGTCGAGCGGCTCACCTGACCGAGCTCATTGCCGGGGTGCGAGACTTCTCCTGTGCGTGTCATCGTTGTCGGAGCGGGGATCGCCGGGCTGACCGCGGCCCGCGATCTGTCCCTGAAGGGCCACCGGGTCACGGTGCTGGAGGCCTCGGACCGAGTCGGCGGAAAGATCCGCGGGGAGTCGGTCGCCGGGCAAATGGTCGACGTCGGGGCCGAGGCGATGCTCAACCGTCGGCCCGAAGGGGTCTCGCTCGCCCAGGAGCTCGGGCTCGAGGTGGTGCACCCCACGGATGCGAAGTCGTCGATCTGGTCCCGCGGTGCGCTGCGGCCGATCCCGCGCTCGATCATGGGCGTGCCTCTCGACATGGCCGCGCTGGAGGCGTCCGGGGTTCTCTCCGAGGAGACCCTGGAGGTCGTACGCCGCGAACCCACGCTCCCACCCGCCAAGACGGACGAGGACATCTCTGTCGGCGACTTCATCGCGTCCCGGTTCGGCGACGAGACGGCTGACCGGCTGGCGGACCCGCTGCTGGCGGGGGTCTACGCAGGTCATGCTCGGTCGATCTCGGTGAAGGCGGCCGCGCCGCAGCTGTTCATGCTGGCTGAGAAGGGGTCGCTGCTGGAGGCTGCCGCGGCGCTCCCGAACTCGACCGTCCCGGTGTTCGCGGGGATCGACGGCGGGATGTCGGGGTTGCCCGCGGCGCTCGCCGAGGGACTGGACGTCCGGCTCGGCACCCCGGTCGACACCGTCACGCGCACGCTGCAGGGTTTCCTGGTCGAGATCGGCGAAGAGGTCGAAGCGGCCGACGCCGTGGTGGTCGCCACCCCCGCACCGGTCGCGGCGAGGCTGCTCCGCTCCACCGCCCCGTCGGTCGCCCGCGAGCTGTCCGGGATCGAGACCGCGAGCGTGGCCGTGGTGACCTTCGCCTTCCCCGACCTCCCCGCCTCGTTGGCAGGCAAGTCCGGATTCCTCGTCCCGCCCGTCGAGGAGTGCGCGATCAAGGCCTCCACCTTCTCCTTCGCCAAGTGGGCGTGGGTGGGGGAGCGCGGCAACTACCTGCGTACGTCCATCGGTCGCCACGGCGAGCCGCCCTCGGACGACGACGACCGCCTGGTCGCCGACTCCCTGGCAGCCCTGGCCGAGATCGCCGGCATCACCGCGAAGCCCACGGACGTGCACGTCCAGCGCTGGACCGACGCGCTCCCGCAGTATCCGGTCGGCCACCTCGACCGCGTCGCCAGGATCCGCCAAGGACTCCGCGGCGTACCCGGTCTGGCCCTCGCCGGGGCGTCCTACGACGGCGTCGGCATCCCCGCCACTGTCGCCTCGGCCCACCGGGCTGCGGCCGAGATCGGGTGAATGCTCACCGAGGTGGCTCGGCGGTGTCGCACTGACTTCGTGGAACTCCGCGAAGTCAGTGACCGCTGACCGAGTTACCTCGGTCAGCGTTCCGCAGGAACCCGATGATCCCGTCGAGAGCCTCCCGAGCGGCCGGGGCGACCCCGGGCAGCGCCATGAACCCGTGGAACGCCGTGCCGTAGTCGACGAGCGAGACCGGTGTGCCGGCCGCGCGGAGCGCATCGGCGTACCGGGTGCCGTGGTCGCGGATGGGATCGTGCAGCGCGGTGATGATGTGAGCCGAGGGCAGGTTGGCATGCGACGCGGCGCGCAGGGGAGAGGCCTGCCAGGACTCGTCCCCGTAGCGCTCGCCCATGTAGAGGTGGCCGAAGGTGCTCATCTGCGTCGAGGTGAGCACCGGGCCGTTGGCGTTGGCCGCCTCGGAGGGGAACTTCTCGTACATCTCCACCGCCGGGTAGATCAGCACCTGCGCGCCGATCGCGGGCCCGCCGGCGTCACGTGCCATCAGCGAGACCACGGCAGCCAGGTTGCCGCCGGCACTGTCGCCCATCACGGCGAGCCGCGTCGGGTCCCCGCCCAGGTCGGTGGCGTTCTTCGCGACCCACTCGACCGCCGCCCAGGCGTCCTCGACGGCTGCCGGGAACGGATTCTCTGGCGCCAGTCGGTACGACGGCGCGATCACGATCGACCCGGTCCGCGCGGCCACGTGCGAGGCGACCCACGCGCTCTGCTCCGGAGTGCCGAGGCACCAGCCACCGCCATGGAAGTTGATGACGACCGGCGCAGGCCCGCTGAGGTCGCGCGGGGAGTAGATCGCGAACCGGCGCCCGTCGACGTACGTCTCCTTGATCTCGACATCCGCGGGGCGGCCGAAGAGGAACGCGGTGACCGGCCCGGTCCGAAGGCCCTCGCGCTGAGCACGCAGGGCGATCATCTCCTCGGCGTTCAGCGGCGTCTTGACCAGGCGCTCCTGGAGGAAGGCGAAGATGCGGGTACGCAGCGGCAGCATGCCCACACCATAGAGGCCGGACGATGGAGCCCGGCGGGGATCGGCGACCGGCGGTAGCGCAAAATGGGGGCATGACCGATCCGCAGGCCGACATCAAGTCCAACGCAGCCAAGATCAACGAGCTCAACGAGACCATCCGCTACACGATGTGGTCGGTCTTCTCCCTCGAGGAGACCCTCGGCGACGCCGACCGCAAGGCCGAGGCGGTCGAGGTCGAGGAGCTCTTCGCCGCTCTTGCCGGCGAGGACATCGTGGTGCGCGGCACCTACGACGTGGCCGGCCTGCGCGCCGACGCCGACGTGATGTTCTGGCTGCACGCCGACTCCTCCGACAAGCTGCAGTCGGCCTACCACCGCCTCCGCCGCACCGCCTTCGGTGGCCGGCTCGTCCCGGTCTGGTCGCAGATGGCGCTGCACCGCCCCGCGGAGTTCAACCGGAGCCACCTGCCGGCGTTCCTTGCCGACGAGCGCACCCACGACTACGTCGCGGTCTACCCGTTCATCCGCTCCTACGAGTGGTATCTCCTCGACGACAAGGAGCGCCGCCGTCTCCTCGCCGAGCACGGCCAGATGGCGCGTGACTACCCCGACGTGCGGGCCAACACCGTCCCCTCCTTCGCCCTCGGCGACTACGAGTGGATGCTCGCCTTCGAGGCCGACGACCTCTCCCGCATCGTCGACCTGATGCGTCACCTGCGCGGGTCGGAGACCCGTCGCCACGTACGCGAGGAGGTGCCGTTCTACACCGGCGCCCGCGTCGAGATCGGTGACCTCCTGGAGCGCCTTCCCTGACATCTGCCCGACCCGGTCGGAACATCTCGGTAATTCACTGTCCGGCCTCGTACGTCTCCACTAGCCTCTTGCGTCGCGGTGGCTCCTGCTCGGGTTCGTGTGCCGATCCCGTCACGGGCTCCTGACATGTCCGCATGACCTGGGAGGGCTGAGACGTGGGGATGACCATCCCTGGGGAGCTGGACTTCGTACTCGACCTGCTCGGCTACGAGTGGCCGAACGTCAACGAAGATGCGGTCCGCGATGCCGCGCAGCTGCTGCGTGGTCTGGAGTCGGACCTTCGCGGCACGCTCGACGAGCTGGAGATCCGGGTCAACGAGCTCGGCGGCGGCGGTGCCGAAGCGCAGTCCGTGAATGCGCTGATCAGGGCGTGGACGGAGAACCGCACGGCCAACATGGACGGGCTGCTCGACGCGCTGCCCGGAGTCGCAGCGGGGATCGACCTCGCCGCTGATGCGATCGTCGGGCTGAAGGTGAAGGTGATCGCCGAGCTGACGATCACCGCGGCGCAGATCGCGGCCGCGGCGGCGACCGCTGTGGTCACGGCCGGCCTCAGCGTGGCCGGCAACGCAGCGATCATCGCCGTTCGAAAGAAGGCGCTCGACATCGCCACCGACATGGCGGTGGAAGAAGTGATCGGCCAGGTCGCGAGCATGGTGATCGACCCGCTGACCGGAACGATCACCGAG
Organism: Nocardioides sp. NPDC006273; assembly: GCF_040613495.1. Classification (NCBI taxonomy): domain Bacteria; kingdom Bacillati; phylum Actinomycetota; class Actinomycetes; order Propionibacteriales; family Nocardioidaceae; genus Nocardioides; species Nocardioides sp. NPDC006273. The sequence goes on from NZ_JBEXSD010000034.1 coordinate 23,278, forward strand.
CTCGCCATGGCGGTCGCAGATGCTCCGATCGTGACCGACGGTGAGGCGACCGCGGCGACGAAGCTCAGCTACGACCTGATGGAGCAGATCGCCTCGGCGCTCAACGACTGTGGCGCCGATCAGTACGACCTCTGCGCGACGTTCGCAGCCGAAGTGTCCGCCCTGCCCTTCTTCGAGTCCTAGGAGAACTTCGATGGCCAGAAAGATGGATGACGTCGTCGAGGAGCTCCGTGAGGCGGCGACCAAGACTGTCAGCGACGTCGGACAGGCGTTGAAGAAGAACGCCGACGATGTCGCCGACGGGATCCGGAAGCAGGCGGACGCTCGCCGCGACCTGGACGGCGACATGGCCAGGTCCGGCTCCGATCGTCCGGGCGGCAACACCCAGGACACCACCACCACGGATGGCTCCTCGCGCAACGGAGACCGGGACCAGCAGGGTTGTGGTGACCCGGTCGATGTGGCCACGGGTGCGGTCTTTCTGCGGCAGGCCGACCTGACGCTCCCGGGTGACCTCCCGCTGGTCCTGAGCCGGAAGCACTCGAGCGACTGGACCTATGGTCATTGGTTCGGCCCCTCATGGTCCTCGACGTTCGACGAGCGGATCGACGTCCACACCGACGTGGTTGGTCGACGCTCAGCGGTCGTGGTGGCTGCTGACACCCGAGCGCACGTCTTCAAGAACCTCACGGCTGGCGTGGAGGCTCGACCGGTCGCGGGTGGGACCCTGCGGCTGCAGGTCAGCGAGGACGGTGAATACCGTCTGCTCGACGCCGCGACCGGGGAGACCCGCCACTACACCGGCGTCGGCGGCGCGGGTGGCACGGCTTGGTTGTCGTCGATCACGAATGCCTCGGGTGATTGGATCCGGTTCACTCGTGACGAGCAGGGTGCGCCCGCGGAAGTCACCCACAGTGCCGGGTATCGGGTGCAGGTGGCCACCGCCGAGCATCGCGTCACCGGGCTGACGGTGACTCGTCCCGACGGCGCCGACGCGGTGCAGGTGACGGGCTACCGATACGACGTCAACGGTGATCTGGTCGGGGTCGTCAACGGTTCCGGCGAGGAGCTGGAGTTCGGCTACGAGCACCACCGTCTGACTCGCTGGGTCGACCGCAACGGCACCTTCTACGACTACGTCTACGACACCCACGGTCGCTGTGTCAGCCAGGGCGGCTCCGACGGCGTCATGCGCAACACGTTCGAGTACGGCGAGCCCAACGCCAGCGGCCTGCGTGAGACCAGGGTCACCGATTCCCGTGAGCTCACAACGACGTTCAAGATCAACTCCCGCTTCCAGGTCGTCGCGACGATCGACCCGCTCGGGGGTGCCGCCAGCTCGGAGTGGAGCGAGCAGAACCAGCTCCTCGCGCGCTCCGACCCGCTCGGCCGCCGCACGACGTTCGCCTATGACGAAGCCGGCAACCTCATGGAGGTCACCCGACCGGACGGCAGTCAGGTCAGGGTGGAGTGGGTCGACACCGTAGCGGGGCCGCGACCGGCTCGCTACGTGCTCCCCGACGGGGACGTGACGACGCTGAGCTACGACGAGGTCGGGCGGCGTACCTCGTCCACCGACGGCACCGGTGCGACCACCGAGTTCGGCTACGACGAGCACGGTCACCTGACTTCGGTCACCGACCCCCTCGGTCGAGCCCGCATCATCGAGACGGATGCCGCCGGTCTGCCGCGGCGGGTCGTCGAGCCGGACGGCCGGTGGGCCGAGTTCGAGCGGGACCACTTCGGTCGAGTCGTCGCCAGCACAGACGCCCTGGGTGCCCGCACCGCATACTCCTGGACCGTCGACGGCCAGCTCGCCTCTCGGGTCCTGCCGGACGGTTCGACGGAGGCCTGGACGTACGACGGCGAGGGCAACCCGGTCTCCTACACCGATCCTGCTGGTCGCACCACCATGACCAGGTTCACTCACTTCGACATGCCCGCGGAGGTGATGGCGCCCGACGGCGCGACCACGCGCTACGCCTATGACCCCGAGCTGCGTCTCACCAGCGTCACCAGTCCCCAGGGTGCGACCTGGCGCTACGACTACGACGAGGCCGGCCGCCTCGCAGCCGAGACCGACTACAACGGCCGGACGCTGACCTACGCCTACGACGCCGCCGGCCAGATGGTCGAGCAGGTCAACGGCGCAGGTCAGCGGGTGCTCTACGACTACGACACCCTCGGCAACGTGGTCACGGAGCAGGCTGGAGACCAGACGACCACGCTGGCGTACGACGCCCTTGGGCGCCTCATGCGCGCGACCTCTCCAAGCGTCGATCTGATCATCGAGCGCGATCCGCTCGGCAGGGTGCTCGCCGAGTCGGTCAACGGTCGACGCGTGGCCAAGACGTACGACGCCCTCGGTCGACCGACCCGTCGTTCGACACCTGCGGGCGTCGAGACCGAGTGGTCCTACGGTCTCGGCCTCGCCCCGGAGCGGATGACTGTCGCCGGCCAAGAGATCGCCTTCGAGCACGACCTGACTGGTCGCGAGACTCGGCGCACCACCGGCGACCTCGTCCTAGAGCAGACCTGGGATCTCCTCGGCCAGCCTCTGACCCAGCGCCTCGAGCGGGAAACCACGTCGACGCCGGGTGATGTGCTCCAGGAGCGCACCTATGCGTACGAGTCCGCCGGTCGTCTGATCGGAGTCGAGGACCGCCTCACCGGCGCCCGCCGCTTCGAGCTCGACCTCGCCGATCGGATCACCTCGGTCGCCCTAGACGACTCCGTGTCGGAGGTCTACTCCTACGACCCGCTCGGCAACATCACCCGCTCCGCCGCCGGTGGTGACGACGCCGAGCGTCGCGACTACGCAGGCACTCTCCTCACCCGCGCCGGCCGCAGCCGCTACGCCTACGACGCCCAGGGCCGACTGATTCGCCAAACTCGCACCCGGCTCTCCGAGAAGCCGGACACGTGGCTCTACGAGTGGGACGCCAACGACCGCCTGACTGCCGTACGCACCCCCGACGGCACCCGCTGGACCTACCTCTACGACGCCCTCGGCCGTCGCGTCGCCAAGCGCCGCCACACTGAGTCCGGTGAGGTGGCCGACGAGGTCCTCTTTGCCTGGGACGGTGTCAACCTCATCGAGCAGACCACTGTGGCGGGGGAATCAGAGGGTGCAACGCTCTCGTGGGCATACCGGGGTTTCAAGCCTCTCGCCCAGATCGAGCTCGACACGATGTCCCAGGATGAGCTCGACGCCCGTTTCTACTCCATCGTCACGGATCTAGCGGGCGCCCCCTCCGAGCTAGTCACCCCCGACGGCGACCTTGCCTGGCATGCCCGTCGCACGATCTGGGGCGCGTCCTCCGAGGCGTCAGCGACTCCGCTCCGCTTCGCCGGCCAATACGCCGACTTGGAGACGGGCCTCTATTACAACAACCAGCGCTACTACGATCCCAGCACGGGTAGGTACCTCTCGCAGGATCCGCTCGGACTTGCGCCAGCTCCGAACCCGAACACGTACGTGGCCAATCCGACGACTTGGGCCGACCCCACGGGCCTTCTCGGGTGTGACGTCTCCATCTACAAGGCTTCACAGCCCGGGTTGGGTTCTCAGCACTACCGTGAAGGGTACAAGGCTGAGGATTTCCCAGGTGTCGCCTTCTTCACCCGGGATGAGCGCCTTGCCCAGCATTGGTCAGAGATCTACGGTGACGGCTACATCGAGATTCGAATGCCGCAGTCAGTCTTCGACGAGCACTTTGCGCCGCATGAGTGGAGATATCTTGGCTCTGAGGGGGACACGGAGTTGGAGGTGCCGTCTGATCTGCTCGACCTCCTCAGTTCGTTCCCTCGCACGCCCCATAACGTCCCCACGTAACCCCCCCCCATGACCAGGAGTGATGATGCTGACCGTTGGACAACGAGTACGAGGCCGCGTGGTTCGTCACGAGGCGTACGGCGCGTTCGTGGACATCGGAGAGTCAGAGCTCGCGGCACTGTTGCTGGACGCTCTGATCGACGATGATCCGCGGCGTGCCCGTGACTCGCTCCCAGCGGTCGGAGACGAGATCGAGGCAGTGTTCTTGGGTTACGGACCCCCGCGGGGAACTCAACCGAGAATCAGTATCCGACCAAGCGATTTTGCGAGGGCCGACCCAGAGGCTTGAGCGTCGATGGCGGGGCGCTCTGAACCGCGATCTGGTCGCCGACATCTTGGGGTATACCTCCCTGAGACTGGCACACAGGTGAGGGGCCCGAGCCGGAAGGAAGTGCGTCAAATGGCGTGGTGGCTGGAGCGATATCACCGGATCGGCACGCCGGGCTTGGTGAATGAGGTCGAGCTCGGTGAGGAGTTCGACGAGGACGAACTTCGAACGGTATGGAGCGCAGGGCGCATAAGGCTCTTGACATCATCGAGTCCGTCGGCCTGTCGTGGCAGAACTGACGAGCCCTGAGGGCCATCTGATCGCACGCGGGTTCTGGGGCCCGAGGTACGAGCCGCCGCAGCAGATCGCTGACAAAGTGGTGGCTTTCCTCGCGGCGTTGGACGGAGTGGTTGGCGAGACTCTTCCGTGGTCGTCGGCGCGGCTCCCGGGCAGTTCGATCGCCGAGCCAGCGAACGCTCTGCGGGCGATATCCGAAGCGTTCCAACGCAACACCGACGCTCCGCATCTCGGGGTGACCCAGGCTTACGACGCGCGCGGAAAGAGGGTCGAGGACGTCTCGATCACGACGACTGTCGGCGGATACTCCGATTCCCCGAACGTGCGGAACGCCTTCGTGCTCAAGTGGCGTGGAGCCGATGTGGGGGCACTTGCCGTCCCGATTCTGCGCAGGCTCGTCTCGGTTCGGGACCCGGACTGGGCCGCGGTGACCTCGAGAACTCTCACGCGCGCTCTGGCCGAGGTGCGACCTGCGGGAAAGCCAGGTCCAAAGGTCGGCCATCTGACGTACCTTTCCGCGGGGAGGGCGCAGGCACTGCCGGGTGGCTTGGACGACAAACAACTGGAGACGCTCGACGACGGCGGCATCATCATCGGTTCGGGTGAGGGCGACGGCTTCCTGTCCGTGGAGGGAGCGACCGCCTTGCAGCGGAGGTTGTGAAGCTGAGAATGGCCCATAGACCACTCTCAGCTTCACAACTACCTCCGGAGCCGCGCCAGCGCGCTCGTCCCGTGATAGATCACGACCGCGGCGATGGTGCCCAGCGCGATGCCGGTGAAGGTGAGGTCGCCGAAGGTCAGGGTGAGGTTGCCGATGCCGATGACGAGGGCGACGGCGGCGGTGAACTGGTTGACCGGCTGGGAGAAGTCGACCCGGTTGTCGAGCCAGATCCGGATGCCGATCAGGCCGATGAGACCGTAGAGGGCGACCGTGATGCCGCCGAGCACGCCGGCGGGGACGGTGTTGAGCAGCGCCCCGAACTTCGGGGACAGCGAGAGCAGGATCGCGACGACACCGGCCACCCAGTAGGCGGCCGTGGAGAAGACCCGGGTCGCAGTCATGACGCCGATGTTCTCGCCGTACGTCGTCGTCGCCGAGCCGCCGAAACCGCCGGCGATGGTGGTGGCGAGGCCGTCGGCGAAGAGGGCCCGCCCGGTCTCGCGGTTGATGGAGTCGTCGCCGGCGAGGTGGGCGACGCTGCGTACGTGGCCGACGTTCTCGGCGACGAGGACGAGCACGACCGGCAGGAACATGGGCACGACCGACCAGGACACGGTCGGCGTGGTGAAGTCGGGGAGCCCGAACCAGGCGGCGTCCTGGAACGCCGAGGTGTCGATCTGGCCGGCGATCAGCGCGGCGACATAGCCCACGACGACACCGACCAGGATCGAGAGCCGCGCGACCAGGCCGCGGAAGGCGACCGCGACGATCAGCACGGTCGCCAGGGTGATCGCGGCGATCAGCGCCGCGCCGTTGTCCGGGTTGGCCGGGTCACCACCGACCACGTTGTTGGTCGCGGCCGACGCCAGGTTGAGACCGATCAGCGCGACGATCGCGCCGGTCACCACCGGCGGCATCAGCGCCTCGATCCAGCCGGTGCCGGTGACCATCACGATCACGCCGACCAGGGCCAGCAGCGCGCCGGTGACCAGGATGCCGAAGAGCGCTTCCCCCATCCCGCCGCCGCCCATCGCGGCACCGATCGGCGCGATGAAGGCGAACGAGGAGCCGAGATAGCTGGGCAGCCGGTTGCGCGTGATGAGCAGGAACAGCAGCGTGCCGACGCCGGAGAAGAACAGCGTCGTGGTCGGCGGGAATCCGGTCAGCAGGGGCACCAGGAACGTGGCGCCGAACATCGCGACCACGTGCTGGCCGCCGAACCCGATCGTCCGCGGCCAGCTCAACCGCTCGCCGGGCTTGACGATCGCCCCGTCCCGTACGTTCTTGCCGTCTTCGTGCAGGTCCCAACCGAATCGCATCTCGCACCCTCTTCAGCTCTCGTACGGCGCGATCCGCCGCCTGCCGAACGATAGGACCGATTGACGCGTGAACAAAGGCCGGACGCTCCGTAGTGTTGAGGACATGACGATCCGCATCGGAGTCCAGATCCAGCCCCAGCACGCCGACTACGACCAGATCCGCGACGCCGCGCGCCGCGCCGAGGAGATCGGTGTCGACGTGATCTTCAACTGGGACCACTTCTACCCGCTCTACGGCGAGCCCGACGGCAAGCACTTCGAGGCTTGGACCATGCTCGCGGCGTGGGCCGAGCAGACCTCGCGCGTCGAGATCGGCTGCCTGGTGACCTGCAACTCCTACCGCAACCCCGAGCTGCTCGCCGACATGGCCCGCACCGTCGACCACATCTCCGGCGGCCGCCTGGTATTCGGCATCGGCTCGGGCTGGTTCGAGAAGGACTACACCGAGTACGGCTACGAGTTCGGCACCGCCGGTGGCCGCCTCGACGCCCTCGGTGAGGCCCTCCCGCAGATCGAGGCGCGCTGGGAGAAGCTCAACCCCGCACCCACCCGCAAGATCCCCGTCCTGATCGGTGGCGGCGGGGAGAAGAAGACCCTGAAGTACGTCGCCAAGCACGCCGACATCTGGCACTCCTTCTCCGACGTGGAGACCTTGGAGCGCAAGCGCGGCGTGCTTGCCGGCCACTGTGAGGCGATCGGCCGCGACGTGAACGAGATCGAGATCTCGACCGCGGCCGACAGTGCGGAGGCCGCCAAGCCGCTCTACGACGCCGGTGCCCGGTTGTTCACCTACGGGGTCAACGGTCCCGACTACGACCTCAAGCCGCTCGAGGACCTCGTCGCCTGGCGTGACTCGGTCGACGCCTGACCGTTCACCGAGGTAACTCGGTCAGCATTCAGCCCGCGACGACCGTCCCCGAGGTCGCCTGCAGGTCCGCGTACGCCTTGGAGAGCTGCTGCGTCACCGGCCCGCGCTCGATCGGCCGACCGTCGAGCGAGACGACCGGGGTGAGCCCGCCCATCGTGCCGGTCACGAAGGCCTCGTCGGCCGTGTGGGCGTCGGTGAGCGAGAAGTCACCGACGTCCACCGGCAGAGCGAGGTCGGCGGCGAGCTCCAGCACGGTCGCGCGGGTGATCCCCTCAGGGCAGGCGCGGGTCGTCGAGGTGCGCAGCACGCCGTCGCGTACGTGGAAGAAGTGGGTCGCGTTGGTCTCGGCGACGAAGCCGGCGTCGTCGAGCATCAGCGCGTCGTCGGCGCCCGCGTTGTTGGCCTCGACCTTGGCCAGGATCGAGGGGATCAGGTTGTTGTGGTGGATCTTCGGGTCGAGCATGTCGGCGCGCGGGCGGCGCTGGGCCGCGGTGACCAGCGTGATCCCCGAGTCGTCGTAGACAGGGGACTTGAACTCCGCGAGCACGATCAGCGTGGGGCCCGACTGGTTGAGCCGCGGGTCCATCCCGGAGGTGACCTTCACCCCGCGGGAGAGCGTGAGGCGGATGTGGACATCGTCGCGCATCCCGTTGGCCGCCAGACACTCCCGGATCGCCTGGGTCATGAACTCGTCGGAGGGGATGTCGGAGAACGCCAGCGCCCGCGCCGAACGGCGGAGCCGGAGCAGATGCTCGGAGAGCTTGAAGATGCGTCCCTGGGTGAGCCGGAGGCCCTCCCAGACGCCGTCGCCGCCCTGGGCGAGCGAGTCGAACGGCGAGATCCGTGCGTCCAGCCGGTGGCTGAGCTCACCGTTGATCCAGACCTGGAGATCGTCGTTGCGGGGGTCGTAGGTCTGCAGCATCAGTCGCTCTTCTTGATATCGGTGGTCATGACATAGGGGGCGAGGCGATCGTAGTAGGGCTTGCAGCGCTCCAGCAGCGGCGCCAGTCGCGAGGGCAGCGGGTCGGCGGCGCCGGGGGAGGAGGCCGCGAATCCGGTCGATGCCCACACCCCTGAGTACCAGTGCGGCGCCCACACCCCGTCGGAGTCGCGGCGGCCGGCCGGCCACGACAGCATCGCCTCGTCGAACCCGATCCCCAGCGACTCGCACAGCCCGGTGAGTGCCGCGCGTGGCGAGGCCAGGATCGAGGCGGCATCCACGACAGGCCCGCCGAACTCCTCGAAGAGCGCCACCTGCTGCGGCAGCCCGAGGTCCTCGAGCGTCGGCTCCTCACGAACCTTGGCGTACGAGGTCAGCACCCGCTCCGGGTCCCGGACCAGGAACGCGTGCGAGAGCCCGGCGAAGGCGCCGTGGTCCATCTCCGGGAGCAGGTGGTGCGTCATGTGCTTCTGGTACTGCACCGCCGAGCCGACCGGACCTGCGGTGATCTCCCGGGCCACGACCCGCCAGTCGGTCGGCTGTGAGGCGAGCACGTCATCACGTCCGGGGTGGTCGAGGCCCGTGGCCGAGAGGTAGGCGGCGTACAGGGGCTCGTCGAGCACCGTGCAGTCCGGCCGGTTCTCGAACGAGCGCATCAGTGCCGTGGACAGATTCCGGGGTCCTGACCACATCGCGATCCGCACTGTCACAGCGACCAACGTATCGACCGTTCCAGGAAGTCTCCGGGATAACTATCGCGGGTGGCCCGATAGGGTGGCTTCCCATAGCCCGTTCGGACTATGTACGCTCGCCGTTCGCTCCACGCTCATCTGAAGGTCCCCCAACCCCAGGATCGCTGTGTCTGCCCCGAAGTCCCCCACCGAGCCGTCGCTCGGACGGATGGCCGTCCTCGACGCCGTCCGCCTCTTTGCCGCCATCGTCGTGGTGCTCTACCACTTCACGGCACGCGCCCATGACCCGTGGCAGGAGGGCACGGTCTCCTCGGAGTTCTTCCCCGACCTCTCCGACTTCACGGTCTTCGGGCAGTTCGGCGTCGACCTCTTCTTCATCATCTCGGGGTTCGTCATCCTGATGTCGGCGTGGGGGCGTGACGTCACCTCGTTCACGACCTCGCGGATCTCGCGGCTCTTCCCGGGCTACTGGGCGGCGGTGCTGCTCACCGCGGGTCTGCTGATGTTCGTGTGGGCCCCCACCGACAAGCAGGTCGAGCTGACCGAGGTGGGCGTGAACCTGACGATGGTGCAGACGGCTTTCTCGGTGCCGATGGTCGACGGCGTCTACTGGACGCTCTGGTTCGAGCTGCGGTTCTACGTCCTCATCGGGATCCTGATGCTCTTCGGGCTGACCGGGACCCGCGTGCTCGCCTTCGCGGCGATCTGGCCGACCGCCGCGGTGCTGGCCGAGGCCGCGGGCGCCGGGCTGCTCAGCGATCTGCTGATCGCCGAGTACGCCCCGATGTTCGCCGGCGGGATGGCGATCTACATGGTGGCGCGAGACAAGCGAAACCTGCTGGCGTGGTTGGTGCTGCTGCAGAACGTCGCCCTCGGTGCGGGCTGGGCCTCGCTCAACACCCGGGAACGGCTGATGGAGTGGACCGCCTTCGAGCCGCCGGTGATCTGGTGCGTGCTGGCCAGCCTGGCGTGCTTCGTGCTGGTCGCCCTGGTCACCCTCACGCCGGTCTCCCGGATCACCGGCAGCTGGCTCACCACTGCCGGCCTGCTGACCTACCCGCTCTACCTCATCCACCAGTACTGGGGCTTCGCGATCATCCGTCTGCTCCAGGACGACCTGCCGCGCTACGCGGTCCTGGCGATCGCCGTCGGCGCCTCCATCGTCCTCGCCTGGCTCATCCACCGGCTCGTCGAGCGACCGCTCTCACCGTTGCTCAAGCGTGGGCTCAAGCGCTCCTTCGAGTCGCTGGCCCATCAGGACGGACGTCCCCGGACCAAGCGCATCCCGGCCCCCGCTCTCACGCGGGCCGACTCGCCCGTGCGTGAGCGGGAGCCGGTCAGCTGAGCGATCAGGCCTGGTCGGCCGGCTCCAGGGAGATCGAGATCGAGTTGATGCAGAACCGGTCGCCGGTCGGGGTGCCGTAGCCGTCGGGGAAGACGTGGCCGAGGTGGGAGCCGCAGTTGGCGCAGCGGACCTCCACCCGGTCCATCCCGTGGGACTTGTCCTCGATGTATTCGATCGTGTCGCTGATCGGCTGGTAGAACGACGGCCAGCCGCAGCCGGAGTGGAACTTGGTGTCGGACTCGAACAGCTTGGCCTTGCAGGCCTTGCACGAGTAGATGCCCTTGGCCTCGGTGTCGGTGTATTCGCCCGTGAACGCCCGCTCGGTGCCCGCCTCACGCAGCACCGCGTACTCCTCAGGCGACAGCTCTGCTCGCCACTCCTCGTCGGACTTCTCCACGTTGTAACCCATGGTTGAAATGGTACGCCGCGGGCCTCAGAAGCCGGTGATGCAGTAGGGCGGCGGACCGCCGTCGGCCATCGCGGCCCAGGTCTCGATCGCGTCGGGCGACCCGGTGATCCGGCCGGCCGCCGCCAGGGTGCGGACGTCGACGCCACCGAGGTACAGGGCGCCGAGGGTGTCCGCTGCCAGCTCGACGGTGGGGGTGGCGTCGGTCCGGGTGACCTCGGCGGCGCCGTCCCTCACGGCGACCCGCCAGGCCCCGGCGGCGTGTCCGAGCGAGTCGTCGACGCCGAGGACGACCTCGCCCGCGGCGTACCAGGGTCGTGCCTGCAGAGCTGTCGGCACATCGAGCACCCGCATCCACAGCATGTCGTCGAGCTCGGCGCTCTTGACCGCGAACGGCTCGGCGAGCGCCCAGTAGAGCGGGTCCTGGATCGGTGCCTTGCGCCACGCGACCCGCTCGACGAGGTCGATGTCCGCGAGGAAGCGCCACAGCCGCAGGTAGGCCGCCGGGGTCAGAGCCACCAGATCGACGACCCGCGCCATCCGCAGTCCGGAGTCGTTGCGCTCGTCGGCGGTCTTGTAGATCGCGTAGCCGTCGGGAGCGCCGGAGGCGTCCAGGTGCAGCACGGCCCGCTGCTTCGACTCGCCCTTCGAGTCGCCGCCGAAGTCGTAGGCGCTGGAGAGCCACGGCTCGTAGAACTGTGGCCTGGTGACCGATCCGCGGGTGCGCTCCTGGAAGGTGCCGTAGATCGCGGCGACCGTCTTCCACGCCTCGGCCGGCTCGACCAAGGTCACCGAGCCGTCGTCCTCGGGGACCTCAGGACGGTAGCGGAACTTCGAGGTCACATCGACCTCCACCTGGCGCAGATGCGTGGCCGTGCCGAACCCGAACCGGCCGTAGATCGAACCCTCCGAGACGGTCAGCGCCGCCAGCGGCACCCCCGCCGCGACCGCGTCGGCGAGCGCGACGGTCATCAGCTTGCGCAGCAGCCCCTGGCGCCGGTGGGTGGGCGAGACGGTCACGTCGCTGATCAGCAGCGTCGGCAGACTGGCGCCCTCACCCACGTTGACCGGTGACGTCCAGGACGAGAAAGTCGCGACCGGGATCGTGGCGGAGGAGAACTCCGAACCCTCGGCCCATGCTCCTCGGGGAGTCACCGAGTCGTCGCGGATGTGGTCGCGCCAGACCTGCAGCCCGTCGTCGTTGCCTCGGGTCTGATGGAAGCCACGCCGCGTTGCTTCGTACCATCCCTTAAGCAGGGCCTCGTCCCCGTCCAACGGGTCGAGGCTGCGAAAGGCGAGACCGGGGTGCTCGAGCGCGCTCATGGTCCGAACGTACGCCGTCGAGCACCCCGATCTCGACTGGTTATTCCTCCGCCGGGCCCGTGGCAGTGGCCGAGGCGGGGGCAGGAACCGTGGCCGGCGCGACGACCGCCTTCCGCCGCCGGAGGAGCCAGATGGGCGCGATGAGGAGCAGGATGACCGGCGTCCATGGAAGGATCGCGCCGAGGGCGACCGCGAGCACCCGAGCCGATGCTCCGAGCGCGTCCCAGCCGGCGCTCAGGCCGGCCAGGAATCCTGGGTCGTCGGCGGAGCCACCGGGCCCGGCCCGGTCGATGCTCACCGTGATCGTCGAGAGCGAGGTCTGGTCCTCGAGGGCCGCCTGCTGGGCGAGCAGCGAGTTGAGGTCGGCCTCGCGTCGGGCGAGCTCGGACTCGATCGCGATGACATCACCGATCTTCTCGGCCCTCGAGAGGAGCGTACGTATCCTCTCGATGCTCGTCCGGGCGTTCTTCACCCGCACCTCGGTGTCGACGACCTCGGTGGTCACGTCGGTGGTCGTCGTGCTGGAGTCGACCAGGGTGGCGGTCTCCTCGAGGTCGGCCATCGCGGCGTCGAACGACTTCGACGGGATCCGGAGGACCATGCGGGCATGGCTCGGACCGTCGTCGTCGCTGTTGCTGGTCTCCTGCTCGGTGACCTGACCGGCGTACCTGTCGGAGATGTGCTGCACCTGCGTACGGGTCTTTCCGACGTCCTTCGCGCTGAGCGCGACCGAGCCGGTGGAGATGATCGACGCCTTCGTGACGGCCTGGTTCGGTGCCGCCGCGTCTGCGTCCTCCGCGGCCATCTCCGGTGCTGCCGCCTTACCGGCAGATGAATCGGTCAAGGACTCGACCGAGCCGGAGTCGGCGGAGGACCCGCCCGATCCGTCGGACCCGCCGCAGGCGCCGAGGGCGAAGATGCTGACGATGCTGATCACAAGGGCCGCACCCGAGATAGGCCTGACCTTTGCTGTTTTCATGCCTCTAGTACGCCCGGGGGCATGAAAACGGTGCGGGAGAGGGCTAGTTCCTTCGGGCCATTTCATCGGGCCATCTCCAGATCAGCTCGTCGCCGCAGCCGCCACGAGATCGACAGCCTGGGCCACGATGTCAGCCCGCATGTCGGCCAGCGGTTCACCGCTGGCGTCCCCATCGAGGACGGGTACGTGGATGTGACCCTGCTTGGTGTCCGCCCGGAGCGCGTCGCGGAGGGCGGTGGTGCGGTAGGCCGACTCGTTGGACAGGTAGTCACCGCCGCCACCGGCGACCGCCGTCGAGCCCGGCGTCGGGTCCTCCCGGGTGACCGGCGCGGTCGATCCGGCCGGGATCTCGGTGACGACCCGGTTGATGTTGACGGGGAAGGTGCCGGGCACGGCCGCCTTCATCGCCTCGACCGGCAGCGTGGTCCGGGTCCACTGCGGCTGCGGGTCGGCATGAGGAAGGTCCTCGGGGATCGGGATCGTCTCGTTGACGCTGACCCGGTCGTTGTCGGGGAAGGTGCCGCGATGGGCGCCGTTCCAGACCTCCAGGTCGAAACGGCCCGCGCGGCCCTGGCTGATGGTGATGGCGGTGTCCACGTCGCGCTTGCCGGGGATCAGGTGGGTCAGGAAAGCGCGCTCGACGATGCCCTGCGCGAACGGCTCCCACAGCACCGGGAACACCACGGTCTGGATTTCGACGGGACCCTTCGCCGTCTGTACGACGCGCCCGTCCATCGCCAGCGCCGTCGCCCCGGACGGGTTCGACTGGCGGATGTTGCGATCGAGGGTGAACGGGTCGAAGCCGGAGGCCAGCACCTGCCGTGACCGGCCGGACTCGTCGCGGGCGAAGGCGGTCGACTCGATCCCGCGCGAGCTCCGGTCGAAGGCCGCCAGCACCTTCGCCCGGGCGTCCTCGGACCAGGTCCGGTAAGCAGGAGCGACCCGCGCGATCTCCAGCTCGCCCGCGAGCCGGGCCCAGTAGAGCGGCCGGTCGTCCGCGCTTCGCACGGTCACTCCCTCGCTCGGCGCGAGCGGACGAGCAAGCTCGCCGCTCGACCTCGCTCCGGTCGTCTCGCTGCGCGGCAGGTCGCCACCGGCGTCGCCGCGGCCCTGCACACGGTCGACCGCGCGCTGCCAGAGGTCCTGGCCGGCGAGCCGTGCCGCGGCGGTGGCGGCCCTGCTGCTGCCGGCGTCGCAGACGGCCGTCCTCACCGCGCCGGCGACGTCGTCGAACCCGGAGCGGGCCAGGATGTCGGTCACCGTCGGGTCGGCGAGCCGGGTGTGCTCCACCCGGGTGTCGGGCGAGGCGACGGTCCCGCAGGCTGGGTTGGTGCTCGCGGTCGAAGGAGCTCCGGTGAGGCCGAGGGCGATGGCGGCGAGGGCCGCCGTGGCGGCGGTCAGTGCCGTGGTTCGAGTCGACATGTGGGGGTCCTCCGAGATCGTCGCGGTCGCCGTACGTTAGAGCGGATCATGCCGGTCTCAAGACGTACTGGCCAGTGAGTTGCGGATGTCGTCCGGGCGATTTCGCTGGGGGAGGGGCTTGGCGCGGGCTAGGTTGGCGCCATGGCGAAGACACCGGCGGCACATGTGCAGGCAGGCGAGCGCGAGGTGCGGATCTCCAGCCCCGACCGGGTGATCTACGAGGCGACAGACCGCACTCCCGAGGTCACCAAGCTGATGGTCGCGGAGTTCTTCGCGACCGTCGGCGACCCGCTGATGCGGGCGCTGCGCGATCGCCCGACCGCTCTGGAGCGCTGGCCCGACGGCTGGCGCGAGGGCATGAAGCTGGCCACCGGCCCCACCGACAAGGAAGGCGACGGCTTCTACCAGAAGCGCACACCCAAGGGTGCCCCCGACTACCTCGAGGACGTCGAGATCACCTTCCCGAGCGGACGCAAGGCGCGAGAGGTGTGCCCGACCGAGCCCGCGATCCCGGTCTGGTGTGCTCAGATGGGCACCCTCACCTTCCATCCCTGGCCGGTGCGCCGGGCAGACGTCGACCACCCCGACGAGCTGCGCATCGACCTCGACCCGCAGCCCGGCACCGACTTCGGCGACGCCAAGCGCGTCGCCGCGATCGCCCGCGAGACCCTGGAGGAGCTCGGCCTGCGTGGTTTCGCGAAGACCAGCGGCAACCGCGGCGTACACATCTACGTACGCATCCGGCCGGAGTGGACTTATCAAGAGCTGCGCCACGCCGCGATCGGCTTCGGCCGCGAGCTGGAGCGTCGTGACGGGGGAGTGACCACCGCGTGGTGGAAGGAGGAGCGTGGCGAGCGCATCTTCGTTGACTTCAACCAGAACAACCGGGATCGGACGATCGCCAGCGCCTACTCGCTGCGCCCCAAGCCCGGCGCTCCGGTCTCCACCCCGCTCACCTGGGACGAGCTCGCCGACCTCGACGACCCACGAGAGCTCAACCTCTTCACCGTCCCTGACCTCCTCGCCGACGGCGACCGCTGGGCGGAGATCGACGACGAGGCGTACGACCTCGGACCCCTGCTCGAGCTCTGGGAGAAGCTGCCCGGAGGGGAGCTGAACTTCCCGCCCGACTACCCGAAGATGCCCGGCGAGCCCCCGCGCGTTCAGCCGAGCAAGAAGGTCGCCTCCCACTGGGACGAGGACGGCAACCGGATCGACGACAAATGACAGAAGTGCCTGCTCAGCGCGGATCCCCCGATCGCACGAGCAGGCACTTCTCGTCCGCTGGATCCCCCCAGAACAGCGGACCCCAAGATCTTAGGGGAACGCGGGCCACAGCTGCCATGTAAAGCCGGTAACAGAGCGGTAACCTTTGGTGTGTTCGCCGTCACTTCCGTGGATTCAGAGGTAATGACGACGACACGCTTCACATGCCGCTGATTCCTTCGCCTTCGCCGGCCTGCTCGTCGAAGTTCTCGTGCTCGATCAGGTGCAGCACCGGGACGTCGAGGTGGCGGCGGGCCTGATGGGTCCAGTCGACGTGGAAGAACTCGGCGACCACGTGCGGTCGGGTCATGATGATCGCCTCTCGGCCATCGACCGCTCCGACCTTCGCGCGCAGTGCCTTGACCGGGTCCTGGACGAGCTCTCCGTGGGCGGAGGCTCCGGAGCTCTTCAGGACCTGCAGGGTCTGGGCGAGGGCCTTCTCGGCGCCCTCCCTGGCCTCCTCGCGCACCGCGTCGAGGTCGACCTCGTTCATGATCATGGCCGAGCCGAGATATTCGGCCGCGCTGAGTGTGCCCATCGCCGACTCGATCCGAGCGGCGGCGTCCTCCAAGGGCAGCAGCACGTGGTAGACCGGGTCCTCGACTCCCTCATGGAGGGAATGGACCCGGGTCGCGTCGTCGAGAGTGAGTGCCTGCTCGACCAGGAGTACGACGTCGTAGCTCATACCCCGACCCTAGCGGGATATGACGGTGCTGTTCAGCGGGGCACTCCGAGCACTTCCGCCAGCTCGTACGCCACGGGTTCCTCGAGCTGGTCGTAACCGCAGGACTCCGGGTCACGGTCGGGGCGCCAGCGCTTGAACTGGGCGGTGTGCCGGAACCGGCGTCCCTCCATGTGGTCGTAGCCGACCTCGACGACCCGCTCCGGACGCAGCGGGGTGAAGGAGAGGTCCTTCCCCTGCGACCAGCGGCTCTGGGTGCCGGGGACGCGGTCGGGGTTGGCGGTCAGCCACTCGCTCCAGCGGCCCCATGGGTGGTCCTCGATCGGCACGACCAGCTCCTGCAGCTCCTGCCACAGCTCGGCGCGTCGCGCGGCGGTGAAGGAGGCCGAGACCCCGATGTGCTGCAGCTCCGGCCGGCCGTCCTCCCCAGGGGCGTAGAGACCCAGCAGCAGGCTCCCGAGCAGCGGCGCCTCCGGGGTGGAGGTCTTGTGCTCGCGGTAGCCGGCGACGACCACGTCAGCCGTACGCGCGTGCTTGATCTTCAGCATCGTCCGCTTGTCGGGGATGTAGGGAGCGTCCAGCGGCTTGGCCATCACCCCGTCCAACCCGGCGCCCTCGAACCGGGTGAACCAGTCCTGGGCGACCTCGGGGTCGGTCGTCGTCGTGCATAGATGGACGCTGTTGGAGGACACGGAAGTGAAGACGTCCTGCAGCGCAGTGCGCCGTTCCGTCAAAGGTTCGTCGAGGAACGACCTGTCGCCCAGCGCGAGCAGATCGAAGGCCGCGTACGCAGCGGGCGTCTCCTCCGCCAGGAGATTGATCCGCGACTCGGCCGGGTGGATCCGTTGCTGCAGCACCTCGAACTCCAGCCGGTCGCCGATCGCCACGAAGATCTCTCCGTCGAGCACGATCTTCTCCGGCAGCGACTCGCGCAGCGCCTCGACCACCTCGGGGAAGTAGCGGGTCAGCGGCTTGGTGTTGCGCGAGGCCAGTTCCACCTCGTCGCCGTCCTTGAACACGATGCACCTGAACCCGTCCCACTTGGGCTCGAACGCGTAGCCGCCGTCTGTCGGCACGCCCTTCACGGGCTTCGCGAGCATCGGCTTGATGGGTGGCATCACGGGTAGGTCCACACGGCCACGATAGGTCAGCCGCAGGGCGACCGCCGCCTCATTCGGTGGGGTAGGTGATCCGTTCGCCGGCGCTACTCGGTGGGCAGGAGCACCGTGGACAGCATCACCCGTCGCTTGTCTGCCGCCTCGTGGAGGTAGGGAGCGATGAGCTCGTTGAATCCCTGCTGGATCCGGGTGAGGTCTTCCTCGTCCACGTAGAGCGCGCCCGTGCCGAACCCGAGGTGGCTGCGGATCGCCTCGCTCTGGCTCAGGGAGCTCTCGAAGGTACGGAGCAGCTCACCGATGAAGGCAAGGAAGCTGGCCCTGATCTGCTCATCAGAGAGCGTCTCCAGCTCGGCCTTCTCGACATGAGCCATCTGCTCGCCCAGCGTGTAGGTGCGCTCGACGGTGCCGCGGATCCGCCTCTCCGAAGCCACGGCGAGGACGCCGGCGTCGACGAGCGCGGCGATGTGTCGATACAGCGTCGCCTGGGGGACGTCTGTCATCAGCTCCCGCAGCTGGGCGGTGGTCAGGTCGCGACCTCCCACTGCCTGCAGGACCCGAAGTCGAACGGGGTGCGCCACGACCTCGGTGATATTGCCTTGCGACGGCATCGGCCCTCCATTATTCTCATTCTGAGAATGTTCTTGGTCTGATCATATTCTAGGAGACGACATGACGACCCTCGATGTCGAGGACCATCTGCTGACGCTCGCCTTTCCCGGCTGGGAGCGGCTGATGGTCGGCCGTGCGCGCTACTGCGTCGCTCTCGGTGCCATCGACTCGGTGGAGGTGATGTCGGGATGGAGCTCTGAGATCCTCGGCTGGCGTTCTGGCCCGGCGATATCCGGCTTTCGCAAGCTGGGCACCTTTCGGCACCCCGATGGCACCCGCAGGCTGGTCTCGATGACGCGTGGGCTGCCCCTGCTTCGGATCCGGTTGCGCGACCGGGAGGCCGGTGCCGGGTTCGACGAGCTGCTGGTCAGCACCCCGGAAGCCGCCGACCTGGCGGCGGAGCTCGACGCGCTGGCCCGGCCATGAGCGCTGCTGAGGCCGTGGGCATCGCGGCGAAGGAGAGTGAGGTGCTGTCCGGCCCGACCCTGCGTACCGAGGGCCTGGCCAAGTCCTTCGGGTCGATGCCCGCGTTGACGCGGGTCGATCTGATCGCCCGGCCAGGGCGGGTGACCGGCTTCATCGGTCCGAACGGCGCGGGCAAGAGCACCACCTTGCGCATCCTCACCGGACTTGCCCGTGCGGACCAGGGCACCGCGACCATCGATGAGGTGCCCTACGCCGCGTTGAGCTGCCCGCTCCGAGTGCTGGGGGTCGTCGGCGACCTGGCCGGCGCCCATCCGGGGATGACCGCCCGCGGACATCTGCAGACCCAGGCCGCCCTGATCGGTGTGTCCGGCAACCGGGTGGAGCAGGTGCTCGAGGAGACCGGTCTGCTCTCCGTGGCGCGTCGACGAGTCCGCAGGTTCTCGACCGGGATGCGGCAGCGGCTGGCGTTGGCGACGGCCCTGCTGGGACAGCCGGCCGGGTTGATCCTCGACGAGCCGACCAACGGGCTCGATCCCTCAGGCATCGTCTGGCTGCGCAGGCTGCTGCGAGCCTTCGCCGACGCAGGCGGGACGGTCCTGGTGTCCAGCCATGTGCTCACCGAGCTGCAGCAGGTCATCGACGACCTGGTGCTCATCGAGGGTGGCCGCACTCTCTGGGCCGGTTCCTTGAGCGACTTCATCGGCGATCACGCCTCACTGGAGGAGGCCTACCTGAGCATGATCGAGGAGGAGATGGCATGCGACAGCTGAGAGATGCGATCCGTGGCGAGGCGGTGCGACTGACTCGGACTCGGCTGCCTCTGTGGACACTGATCACCGCTGTGGCGTGCGGTGGTGGCCTCACCGGCCTCGTCGCACTGACCGGGCCGGAGAACACGACCCCGCCGATGCCTGGCCTGGACACGGTCGACGGCGTCTCCGGTGTCCTGAGCCTCCTCGGCGTCGCTCTCTTCGCGCCCGCCGTGATCGGCACGGTGGCGATCACAGGCGAGTTCCGGCATCGCACTCTGGCCACCACCTTTCTCGCGGTCCCGAAGCGTGGCCGCGTACTGGTGGCGAAACTGGTCGCCTACGGTGCGCTGGGCCTGGCGTACGGGGTGGTCATGGCGTGCACGGCGGCTGCAGGGATCTATGCAGGAGCCACCGTGCACGGGATCGAGCCGGGGCTCGGGCTGGGCGCCATCCTCGGCATCGCAGCGAGATATGGCGTCGCCGCCGCCATCTACATGCTGCTGGGAGTCGGCATCGGAGCCGTCGCGCGGCACCAGCTGCTCGCGATCGGGATCACTCTGGGTTACTTCTACTTCGTGGAGAACCTGATGATGATCCTCCCTGGCGGAAACGTCCTCTATTCCTTCCTGCCCGGCGGAGCCACCTCCGCACTCACCGGATCGACCGCGCTGTTGGAGATGATCGCGGCCGAGACGGGCCTGGACGGACCCGTCATCCAAGCGCCCCTGGTCGGGGCGCTCGTACTCCTCGGGTACGCCCTGGCTGCCTCGGCGTTGGCCGCCGCTGTGTCTCTGCGCCGCGACGTCGTCTGAGTCTGCGCGAAGACTCAGAGGTCAGGCGTCAGACTCCTGGGCTTCCTTGGCTCCACCCTCGAACGACCGTGACTCGCTGGCGTCACCCGATGCGGGTGTGGGGTGTGTGTCCACCCGCATCGGGCTCGAGGCGATCACCGCCGGAGACTCAGGCGAGTGCCTTTGCCTTCAGGGCGTCGAACTCACCCTGGTCGATGGTGCCGGCGTCGAGGAGGGCCTTGGCGCTGGCGATCTGGTCGGCCGGGGAGGCCGGTGCGGCCGGGCCGCCGGCGACCTTCTTGATGTAGTCGGCCTGGGCCGCCTCCAGCTCCTCGGCCTTGGCCCGCTGGCGCTCGTTCATGCTGCGGCCGCGGGCGATCAGGTAGATCACCGCGCCGACCCAGGGCAGCAGGACGAGGAGGACCGCCCATCCGGCCTTGGCCCAGCCGCTGAGCGATGTGTCGCCGAACAGGTCGAAGATGCAGCGGATCCAGACCATCAGTGCGGCGACCCAGATGAAGATCCAGAGCGTCCAGAGCAGCACGGTTCCGAAATCCTTCAATATGGCGTCCAAGACAAGCCCCTCTTCGTTTGATCCTGCACATGCAGGATGACCAGTGGGGGCGAGTCTGATCGCAGGCTACGGGTGCCGCTTCACCCGTATGGGGTGACTCAGTCCTGGCGGGAGCGGCGCCAGAACCCCCACGCCCAGGTGAGGAGCAACGCGCCGAGGATCGACCCGATCAGCCCGGTCGCGTGGAGATCGAGGCCGTTGCCGGTCAAGAGGCTGAGCCCCAGGCCACCGACGAAGGAGCCCAGGAGGCCCGTCACCACGGCGGTCGTCCAATCGATGTCCTTCATCGAACGACCGAGGATGAGCTGGGCCACGCCGCCGGCCACGATGCCGAAGAGGATGATCGCGAGGATGAGCATGTCGGCAACGTATCGCATCCAACCGCCTGGAATCGCTGATTCCGAGGCCAACACGTGACGAGCGTCGGCAAACCCCGGGATCAGGCCTCAGCCGCCGCCGACGGGTTCCCGAAGCGAGCGACCGAGCATCACGTCGCTGCTCTCCCTGCACGAGTCAGTGCGGTGAGCGAGACGTTCGCCGTCTACAGTTGTCCCGTGCGTTTCGGCGTACGTTCCCCGGTTGGTCTGCCGGCAGGGCCCGCCTGACTTTGAATCAGGACTAGCGACGTAGGTTCGACTCCTACCCGGGGAGCAGCAACCGCCCGAGGTCGTTTGACCTCGGGCGGTCGAGCAGGAGGTATCCCTAGGGATACGGGGAGGATTCACCGCATGGCTAGGTCGGCCGAGGGGTTGCTTTCTCAGATTGAGGAAGGTGCCCTCAGCAGCTCCACGCCTCTTGCCGAGACGTTGCGCAATTGTGTCGCACTGGGTGGAAGGGCGAACTCTGCCGAGTTGAGGGACTGGGCAAGACGTGAATTGGATGGCTACGAACCTGACGACGAGCTCCCGGGCTACAGGACGGTCGTCGCCCCGATCGTGATCGATGGCGCGACCCTCAACGCGATCTACACGGGAAAACGGATTGCCCACAGCGCTCTGCCTGAGTTCGCGCAAGAAGTCATCAAGGAAGAGGTCGAGATCCGCTACGGCGTCGCTCAACTTGAGCACATGGTGGCGGCCGCTGACGGTGGCATAGTCAGGCTCCAGCATCCCAAGATGCCTGATCTCGTGCGTTACATGAACCACCAAGCCCCCTATGGGCAGGCCATTCACGAACTCTACTGGGCCGTCTCTGATAACTCGGTGCTTGGCGTGCTCGACCGGACGCGGACGGTGCTCGTGTCGTTGGTGGCGGAAATGCGTGCGGCCGGGATCCATGGGGCGGACCTGCCTTCCCCGGAGGTGGCGACTCAGGCCGTGAACGTAGTCGTTCACAACGCTAAACGGAGCGTTTTCAACGTGACCACTGCCCACTCGACGGGGTCGAGTTCCGCTGTGGCACATGGCATCGAGGAACCGCACGGCGAAACCCAAGGCTCTCACATCCCCGGTTGGATACGAGGGCCCTGGGCATTCGCGGTCGGAGCCGCGACGATCGTCGCTGGCGTAGTTGGTGTCGCAGCATGGCAGGGGTGGAACCCAATCTGAGGTCACGCGTAGGGCGCTCCGGCCGCGCGCCGATGCACCTGAGCGCGACCCAACGGCGGCGTCAGCAGCGTCGGCGAACAGGGCGCGCCGCCGTCCTCGAGCACCTCTCACGTGCCGGCAGGGCCCGCTTGGCTTTGAACCAAGATTTAGCGATGCAGGTTCGGCTCCTGCCCGGGGAGCAGGCAAACGGCCCGAGGTCATCTAACCTCGGGCCTACTTGCCCGATGGCGCCGCGTTGAGCGCCTTCAATATGTCGACGTGGAGCGCGGCGAGCGTCTCTCTGGCTCCGTCGGCGAGTTTCAGGGAGTCTGTCTCAGTGATCAACTGGGTGGCGATGACGGTCTTGCCCGGAGCCTTGATCTTGTGCTCCGTGCACCATGCTTCGACCGCCTTGCTGATTGAGGCGTCCTTGTCCAGATCCTCGAAGCGGAGCTCGGCCTTCTTGTTGCCTGTGCTGAGGAAGAAGGCGTTGACCAGCTCGAGGTAGCGGTCGGGATGAACAAAGTCCTCGATTGCCTTGGGCGCTGGAAACTGCTTGATCCGATCTTTGGGGATTTTCATCTCGTCGTGCAGTCGTCGTAAGTGCTTGTTCCCGCCCTCGTCGCCATCTACGAGGTAGACGACGCGGGCAGCGACCTCTTCGAGTTCGAGTCCGGTTCCGTGGTAGCTCGCGATACCGGGAGCCACCTGATAGTCCAGGTCGGCCGAGTCTGTGGCAAGCCGCATGAGGCTGGGAAGCAGAATCATGTCTCCAGCGCCTTCGGTCAAGACCGCTCTACGGAAGGCGGAGAATGCTGCTGCTCCTGCGCCCATCGCGAAGAGCAGGGGAGTGAAGCCGGGGCTGTCGTCGATGGTCCAGAAGTCGTTGCGGAGACGACTTGCATCCGAGCGGTTCTGGATCGGCTGGACCAGTCGGACGCCGGTACCGAGATCTCGCGGCAGGCAGCCGGGAGAGTGGGTGGTGTAGAAGACCTGTGTGGCCTCGACGTCGGAGGTAAGTACCTCAATCAGATCGGCTTGAGCGTCGTAGTGCAGATGAGTCTCGATCTCATCGACGAGGAGCACTGGCGGCACTTGGAATTCGTGGCGGGCCAGGAACGCGACAAGGGCGATGAAGGTGCGGAGGCCGTCGCTGCGCTCCTCGACTGGCGTGATCGCGCCGTCGGAGGCGTGCTCGCTGACGTTGATCTCGATCTGAGTTCCGCTCACGTTGAACTCGACGTCGAGGCTGTTCTGTCGCCACCTTGGGCCAAGGCGAGCCTTCAGCGCATCGTTCGCTTGTCGTTCCGCGGTCCGTGCTTTCCGTACCTGGTCTGTCTCTATCGCCTCCCACAGATCGGCGAGGTCAAGGTCGGCGACCCACGCGAGGTTCGCGAGGGCGTTGGGTGGGGAACTGCGGAGACTCTCGTCGGCGAGGTCGTAGGACGACTTGAGACTGCGGTCCTCCTCGCCAAACAAGATGAACCCCGGGGCGCGCTTCCTCAGGATGCCGCATGCTGAGTCGCCCGGATGCTCCGCCGAGAGAATCATGCGTACCTGGTTCAGGGACTCTATGGCGTCCAATGCGCCGATACCTTCGAGGCGATCGAGTGCGCCATCCCAGTGTTCATCCCACTCTTCGTCCCAGCCGCCGTCGGCGTCTTCCATGGCCTCTTGGACTGTCGCGGCATAGTGTGCGAGGTGTGGCTCGGATTCGTCTTCGTCGAACGGACCCTCGGACTCGAACGCGATTTGAAAGAGCTCGCGAGCCTTCTCGAAAGGGGCCTCGTTTCGACGCCCCGAAGGTACGAGACCGCTTTCGCGCTCTCCGTCGGCACGACGACCACGAACAAAAAGGTACGGAGGCTCTGCCAAGTCGAGGTCTTCGATAACTTTCAGGTCCTCCGGGTCCAGCCAGTAGATGACGTTGACAACTGCACTCCCCTCTACCGGCGGGGTTCTGCTGTTGCGGGCGATGGCCGGGAGTGCACCCTCGCCGTTGGCGAACCAGTCCAGCGCTCGCAGCACAGTCGTCTTGCCCGCCTCGTTTGGACCGAGGAACGCAATCATCTTGCCGCTGGTGTTGCATGCCGTGTCGGCGAGTCGCTGGTAACCCTTGAAGGCGATCTTTGAGACCCGCACCGACATCCTGCTTTCATCCCGATGACTGCGACTGTGGCTCAGCATCCAACCCGGATACCTGACCGGGTCATCACACTATGGGTGACCGCCGTCCGGGCCGGATCCTTCGGCTTAGATGATCGTCGACCTACCCCAATCTGGGTATGTGTTCGGTCCGCGCTACTGGACGGCTTCAGCGAACAGGGCACGCAGCCGTTCTCGGGCTCCCCTCACGTACTCGTCGCCTGTCGGCAGGTAGTTCTGCAGGTGGGTGGCTAGAGAGCGGCCGAGCAGCGAAGCGCCTTCAATGGGCTTGAATCCGTTCTCGTGTAGTGCGCGGGCAAGGCTGTGTCTGAGGTGGTGGATCTCGGTCAGGTGGGGGAGTCCTGCAGCGACAACCAACTTGTCGAAGCGAACGCTGAACGCGTCCGGGTGGACCAGTTCGCCGACAGCGTCGCGGATGACCAGTGAGTCGCCTGAAGGGCGACCCTGCAACATCCAGAGCTCTCGGAGGGCGGCAACGGTGCCGGGCACTACGTCCTCGACCGGGACCCACCGGACTGAGTTGTTGGCCTTGGCCTTTCCGCGCTCGGTGATCTTCTTGCACCCGGTCTTCACCCTCGACGCATGGACATGCACCTCGCCGTTCTCGAAGTCGACCGCTTCCCAGGCAAGGCCGAGCACCTCGGAGCGTCGCATTCCTGCAAGGCTGAGTCGGTAGCCGGCGCTCAACCATGGCTCGGCGGCGAGCGCCTCGATTGAGAGGCTGGCCAAGTGGTGGCGGAACGCGATCAGCTGGTCACGGCCCCAGGTGGTGATCTGTACAGGTTCGTCCTCGACGGGCTTCTTCGGTGTCTTCACCGCGTCGGCGGGATTCTTCTGGATCAGCCAGGACTCGACGGCGTAGTCGAGAACGAGCCAGAGGCTCGTCAGGGCGTAGACAACCGACCGGTGAGAGAGCGGCCTACCCTGAACACCTCCCTCGGTCGCCAAGGTGACGAGCAGGCCGCGAATGTCGGTCGTGGTGAGCTTCTGCACGCGAGTGTTCATGGGCAGCCTGGTGTCGGGCGGCTCCTGATCGACTGTGCGGCCGCCGTTGCGCGCGATCGAGGTATCGGCTTGCTCCGCTGGGATGCATGGAGCACCAATCCAGACCTCCATCGGTACTACTGCTCAATCCCAGGCGTCAGGATGCTGCGCATTGTTCCTGAACAACTCTCTGGCGCGCTCTTCGAACTCGAGGTCTCTGATGCCCGCGAGTCTCCGGGTAGACAATGAGGGGTGTGATTTGCGCGGCATGAACGACCCCAATATTAGTGACAGATCTGGAGAGATCAGGCAACCTGTCGCCCAGCGGAAGACGCATCGATACGCTGCGGTCAATCGGCGTGCCGTGCTTCAGGCGGCGGCGAATTCGGCGGAGGGGACTAGTGCTTTCAGACGCGGAGCTGCTCCTAGGTCTCGGGCGGCATCTTTCGACATACACCATCTCGTCAGCACATGCTGCGCTTGAGACTCTTCAACTCGCCGGTCAGGTCTACGAGCTGGCGTGGCGTCTGCGGAACTCTCAAATCTCATCGGCGAAACGTGTGGGCGCCATTGCGATCGAAGCTCACATTGGGAGCCGCCATCTCGATCGCGAAATTCTCCCGATCATGGAAACTCTAGGATGGATTGGATGTCGGCGGGGTGAGAATAATGAACCGCTTGAAGTCGAAGCGTTCATCCCGCCCAACGAAGTGCTCATCAACGATGCCGCCAGGATTCTGGATCAACTCATGGCATCGCCGCTTGAGCGTGCTGCACTTGTGATCCTCCGGGCGACGAGCCTTCAGCCACTGACTGAGGAAGCGGCGAAACAGGCCGGATCGGTGCACGGGGACGAAGCGGCATCTCAAGCGATCGAGCACCTCGCCGCAGTCGGCCTGCTACGACGTATCGACCGGGAGGTCGACCGTCCTGTCCTCTTCAACCCCAATATTTGGACGAACGATGAGCAGGTTGTGACCGCCGCCCTTCGCGCGGACGACGCGCGGGCCAGCGCCGAGGTAGGTGCACTTCTCGAGGAAGTATCTGGCCTGCCGGGGATTCCCGAGAAGCACGTAACCTCGACTGAGAAGAAATGGATCGACTTCGCTGTTTCTCAGGGGTTGGTGGACAGGTCGATCGTGCAGACTTCGGACGGCGTCGAAGAAGGTTTTCTCTTCAGCCCTCATCTCAAGAATGATCCATTCGGTGCAGGGCGAAACGATCCGTCTGGCCATGTGCGTCAACTCGTTGGGAGCATGATCTACGCAGCAACCTTCGCTACGTGGAAGTTGCACAATCCCAGTGCGTTTCTGTCCAAGTTGATCCGGGACGGTGAAGCGGGAAATGTTCGCCAGATTGGGACTGACTACCCGATGCTCGAGACTGCTGGAACGATCCGAGTGGCACCGGGTACGTGGAACGGCGCGCATCGCATGATCCTCTTGCAGTCGGAGGTGGCGGAGGCGGCACTAGAGATTATTGACTCTCGAATCGGTTCCTCTAGTGCTTCCGTAGGGAGCCTGTACAGCCTTGGCGACCAACGCTCATATGCCCACGTTGAGGCCGAGAGGGCGCGGATGGCCGCGATGGCAGAGACGAGTGACAGCGAAGCGGCACGCCTGGTTGCAGCTCTCCGTGATGTGGCTTCGGGAGGTTCGTTCGGTGCCTGACGAGGAACTACCTCTGGAACCCGTGGTATCCGAGGACAACACCGACCAGAGCGATTCTCCAAGCACTGCCGAGGAGAAGCTTGGTGCTCAGGTGGATGCCGGTTCAAGCCTTGACGATGCCTCCGATGCTCCGGAACCAGACGAGTCTTCATCGGAGATCCAGGAGCCGGCGAAGCAGGGGACACCATCGCAAGGCGTATCGGCCAACACCCGTGCTGGAGGTTCGAAGCGCGTGCGGCGAGGAGCAGGCGGACGCCCATCCGACGTCGGAACGAAGCGTAACTTGGGAGCCGATCTCGAACGGCGTGTAGGTCGCGTTGAGTTCACTGACGGTGCGCTCGTGCGTTTGCGGGGGCCGATCCGCGTCGAGGCAGACAGCGGTCGTGATGTCCTAACCGATATCGACGTACTTGCCGTCGATGTAGACGGCCGCTTGCGCGTCACCCGATCGATCCTGGAATGCAAGAGTGGTAAAGGGCAATCGGGCGAACCGGACCGACTGTTGTGGCTGTCTGGGCTACAGCGTTTCCTTGGCTTCGAGCGGGCTGTGTTGGTGCGGCAGACAATCTCTAGGAGGGGTCGTGCGTTAGCTCGTCGCCTCGGTGTGGGCATGCTGGACGTAGCGACGTTGAGTGACCGCGAGAAGACACGCGCTTGGGCACCAGAGACCTTTGCTCACATCGATGGCGCTCAATGCATGGAGGCCGAGAGGCGCACGGACGTCCAACTCAAAGGGCTAGGTCATCTACCCAGTGACCTCGTGGCATTCCTGCGGCACGACGCGCTGCGTGCACAGCCGCACGAGGCTATCCGGGCTGTTGCGACCTTCGGGCGTCGGGTAAGCGAAGGCGGGGTCCTGCCGCAACCGACGCGCGAAGTTCTGAGCGGCCACGCGTTGGTCGCGTTGTCTTTGGCAGCGATCACGGACGCTGGCGAACTGGATCGCAGGTCCCCAAGCGAAATCCTGGAAAGGACCAGCACGGCAGTGATCACCGGGGACCCGGACGATGACCAGGTGCTTAATCTGCTCGCCAGGGCAGATGAACTGACCAACCTGATGGTTCGGCGTGTTCACGATGCCTACGGTGCCGCCGGCGCGGCTCGACTTGAACTACAGATGCCGTCTCTTCATGATCTCGTCGCGCAACGGCCTAGCTGGGTTCCCGTGTACGTAGACCTCGTGGAGAGGTATCGAGCAAACTCCGCGGTCTCTCGCGAACTCCTACAGACGATTGAACTTGCCGTGTTCGATGCGCTCTTGGGTGGGGAGTCCTATAAGTCACCCGCCTTCGATCACCTGTTTTCGACCGAGCACCGCTACCTGCTCAACGCCACACTTCGCTGCCTCGGTGAGATCGCGGGGCCAGCGGTCGCCGAGTCCCTGGGCGCCATTCTTTCCCTGGACTTCTCGCGCTCCATGGGTACAAGAGACCATGACGTCTCCCAGCCTTGAGTCCAACATTGGATTGTCGAATTTAAGCCTCTGGTTCAACCACTGTTACGGCCTTGCTGTCCTGAAAATACAGAAGATTGGCGTACGTTATTTCGCTTTCTTCGAGTTCCTCTAAGTTGCCATTGTCTACCAGTTCGGCGCGAACGAAGTATTCGATTCCAGGCGGGGGCATAGTAAGCCAGCAGCGCCATGCAACCCCATCCTCGCGCGCATCCGGGGACCGCATCTCGCAGGTAGCGAATGTGACGTGTATATCCGTCGGCTCGATCACTTCGAGCGACTTGGCGTCGTATGCTCTTACTCTGACGCTGTACTTGCGGTCCTCATAACCCGCAAGGTTGGCGTGAACCCACACCATGACACCGAAGTCGCCCCAGCGCTCCTTATCGACAGGGAATCCAGTTTGGTACTCGTACTCCCTGTAGCCCACGTTCTGCGCCACCGCTAGGTGAGTTAGCTCGGCTCCTAATTTGTCTCGTGGTTCGAGTTTCGGGAGCACAATGTATAGGGCAGTCGAGATTGCGGCCGTTGCGCCGGCTAGCGCCACAACTGAACCAAGGGCGGCTTTCGCAAGACGAACGAGGAGCGCCACCCAATCGGTCGTCCCTGTACGCGAGCGTCGTGGGTTCGGCGCATCAGTTTCTGACACACCAAGAAGATGTCACAGAACCGCGTTCCCGCGCATCAGGATCGCCACTGACCCGTTGGTATTAAGGTACCCGGAGCATCTCTGCTACCGCGCAAGGAGCGCAAGGCAGCGGAGGCTCAGAAGCCGGAGACGACGACGATGACTCGTTCCTCGAAGGTCCGGCCGTGATGCTCGACGTGCTCGCGATTTACCGCTGAGTGCGGCTCTTCGTCCGAGACGCCCCGCACTAGCAACCTGGCTAGGGCCACGCCAGGGGTCTATGAGTTGCCTGGCTGAACGGCACGCGGACGGCACACCAACCCAGGCACAGTCGGCGCTACTCGGTGGCAGTCGTTCGCGCTCAGGCGCAGGTGGGAGCGTGCCTTTGAATCAGGACTAGCGACGTAGGTTCGACTCCTACCCGGGGAGCAGAAAACTCACGCTGACCTGCGTCTTGGCAGGCCACAGCTCCATCGAGTCGCCGAGAGTTGGGCCGATCGCTCCGTCCGCGGGCCGCGGTGCCGCCCGATGCCGCTGTCCCTCAGCGTTCGGGCAGGCGCCCGTCCAGCACCGGGCGCATGAACGTCCGCTCGTACCGCCGGACGCATCCTGATTCTTCTCGTATCGCGTCCGCGGCGATGAAGTCTGGGTCGGTGCCAAAGCGGGCTCGGAATCGCTCGTACTCGGCGAGGGAGGGAAAGGAGAACAGCGCGAGGGCCTTGTCGCTGGCGCCCTCGCTTGGCAGGAAGTACCCGTGGTGGGTCCCTCCGTGCCGGTTGACCAGCGCGATCCACGCTTGGGCGAACCGTTCGAAGTCCTGCAGCTTGCTCGAATCGACCGTGTAGTCGATGACGCACGTGATCATGGCTCCAGCCTAGGCGTCGACGACGCGTTCACCCGCCGGTCGCTCGTCTGCGCAAGGCTTCAATCCCGGACCTCGGCGTACCGCCGTTCTGCAACGCCTGCCGTGACGAGGTAGCGGCGGAACATGGGCGCTTTCCTCGGAAACCGCGCGGCCGGGCCGATGTCGCATCATAGGCTCCCTCCGCATGAGGGACGAGGCGATGAAGATCCCCGCCTTCGTCCGTTACTGGACGGCGTCGACGACGGGGGCGTTCGGCACCGCCGTCTCGGTCGTCGCGGTCCAGGTGCTCGTCGTCCAGGTGCTGGTCGCCTCGCCTATGGAGGTCGGCATCGTGAACGCCGCCAGAGTTCTGCCGTACGCCTTCTTGGGGCTCTTCGCGGGTGTCCTCGTCGACCGGGTGCGACGCAAACCGCTGTTGGTCTGGTCGAACGCGGCGCAGGCGGTCGCCCTGCTGGCCATCCCGGTGCTGTGGCTGGCCGACGCCCTCACGTTGGTCGTAGTAGCTGCCGTGCTCTTCGTGGTCGGTGCCCTCTCTGTTCTCGAGATCGCTGCGCGGCAGTCATTCCTTCCCCGGCTGGTTCCGAAGCGAGCGCTGCTCTCGGCGAACGCGCGCATCGATCAGGGCGACACGGTCGCGATGACGTCGGGACCGGCCCTGGGCGGCGGGTTGGTCGCGTTGATCGGGGCGCCTTTCGCGGTCGTCGCTGATGTGCTCACCTGTGCGCTCGGGGCGGTGATGAACGCTCGTCTACGCGTCGAGGAGCCTCCGCTGCCGCGTCGGCCGAGCACGCCGAGCCAGGTGCTGGCGGACATCAGCGTCGGGGTGGGTTACATCTACCGCCATCGCACCATCGCCCCGCACGCGATCTCGACCCACATCTGGTTCATCGGCAACGCGATGGCGCTGACGGCGTTCGCGCCGTTCGCACTGCGCGAGCTGGGACTCGGTGCGCTCGGCTATGGCGTGGTCATGGCGTTCACCGGCGTCGGCGGTCTGGCCGGAGCACTGCTCGCTGTCAAAGCCGGATTTCGTCTGGGGGCGGGAGGCGCCACGCTGCTCGGCTTCGCTGTCGCACCGGTGGCATGGGGAGCTTCTGCGCTGGCACCGCCGACCGCAGCCGGCATCGTGATCCTCGCTGCCGCACAGGTGATGGCCGGGTTCGGCATGGGCGTCGGGAACTCCAACTCATTGGGCTATCGGCAAGCGGTGACACCGGATGAACTCCAGGGGCGGATGAATGCGAGCATCCGGTCCGCGAACCGCACCTGCGCTGTGGTCGGTGCTCTGGCTGGTGGTCTGGTCGCCCAGCTGCTGGGGCTTCGCCAAGCCTTGTGGGTGGCTGTCGCTCTCTTCGTGATCGCGGCAGCGGTCGTGTTCGGCTCACCGTTCCGTACAGCTCGCCACGAATGAGGAAAGCAGGAGGGCACGGCGGGTAGACCGCAGCGTCGGCGTCAGTCGGTGATCGTTCGGGCGATGCGGAAGCCCAGGTCGTCGAAGGCAGCCTGCGGATTGGTCTTGCGACGGACGCCGACCCGGCAGCTCCAGTGTGCGTCGCTCCAGCCGCCACCTCGGATGATGCGGTACGACCCGTACACCTCTGCGTCATAGAGGTCCCAGCACCATTCCCACACCCCGCCCAAGGTGTCGAACAGCCCCCAGGCGTTGGGCATCTTCCTTGCAACCGGGTGCAGCGATCCTTGGGAGTTGTCGGCGTACCAGCCGATGTCGTCCAGGTCGCCGTAGCGCGGGCCGGTCGAGTCTGCCCGGCAGACGACCTGCCATTCCGCATCCGTGGGTAGTCGATACCCGTTCGCCTCTCGGTCCCACGTCACGCGCCAGTCGTCGGGGGCTGGTTCGTCGTGCGGAGTCCAGGTGCTGTCTCCACGGGCAGGCGGCTCGACCGTCGTGATGGCGTAGGGCGGGGTGAGTCCGTCCCTCAGGGACATCTCGTTGCAGAAGGTGATCGCTTGGCGCCAGCTGACATCGACCTTCGGGAGGTCCGCCTCATGTGGCGCGGTCATCGTGTCGAACACCGCGTTCCACTGCCGGACGGTGACGACCGTCGTAGCGATCTCGAACGGATCGACTTCGACCGTCCACGTCCGCCCGGTCCGGCGGTCCACGATGGCCTCGGCGACAGGGCCGCCAGAAGGCAGCCGAACCATGTCGATCAGCACACGCGCATCCTCTCGTACGGCGTCGAGTGCTCGCGCGGCTCAGTCGGCGTGGCGGCGGAGGAAGCCGCGGAGGATGTCGTTGAACATCTGCGGGTTCTCGAGGTTGCTGACGTGACCGCAGTCGGGGACGACGGCGAGGCCGGCGCCCCGGATTCGGCGAGCGAACTCGTGGGCAACCGACAACGGCGACCGCGCGTCGAGTGCGCCCCAGATGAGTTGGGTGGGCACCCGGATCGTGTCGAGCACGTCGGTCAGATCGGCCCGGGCCATCGCGGTCAGGGCGGTCAGCATGCTGTGGCGGCGTACGTCGGCTGCCATCGTCTCCAACAGGGGCAGAAACTCCGCCGGCGGAGAGCCGGCGAAGAGGCCCGGGAGGGTCGGGTCGAAGCCGTCCTCCGGCTGGTCGCGCAGACCGGCGAGCCGGGCATCGGCCTCGGCGGGTCCGAGCGAGCCGCGCCAGCCGGCGTAGCCGTCCGCGAGCACCAGGCTTCGCGCCAGCGACGGGTGACGTCGATACAGCTCCAGGATCACGGTCACTCCCCAGGAGAGCCCGACGAGGGCGCACGGAGAGATGTCCAGGGTGCGGATCAGACCCGCCAAGCGATCTGCGTAGTCGCTCAGCGCGAAACCTGCGGGTACGTCGCCCGAGCCGCCAGCTCCAGGTTCGTCCCATGCGATGACGGTGAACTCGTCGGAGAGCGCGTCGAGCTGTGGGGTCCAGGCGCGGCCGTCCTCTGCGCCGCCGTGGACGAACACGACCGCAGGACCGCTCCCGGCTCGCCGGAAGGCAAGGCGCAACCCGTCGATCTCGACGACCTCCATGGATGGAGGCTAGCGCTTGTCCTCCTCGGGGTCATGCCGACCGCGTGAGCGGGGTTTGGGCGGAAATGGCCATGCGCTGTTCACTTTCGGGTAAGGTCACCGGGCTTCCTGTGGACGTCCGCGTGTCGCGCTTGTGATTCCGAAGTTGCGCGGGAAGGCATGGATACTGGCCTGTATCTGGGCCGTGGGGGAGCAGGGTGTAAAGTCGCCCAAACTACTCGACAAACACTTGGAGGAAGCGTGGGCATGGGACCGGTCATCGGTTACGTACCTGGCGTGTTCGATCTCTTCCACATCGGTCACCTCAACATGCTTCGCCAGGCGCGCGAGCGCTGCGACACGTTGATTGCGGGTGTGGTCTCCGACGAGGTCTGCGAGACGGCCAAGGGGATCATCCCGACCGTCCCGCTGGTCGAGAGGCTCGAGATCGTCGAGGCGATCGGGATCGTGGACGCGGTCTACGCCGAGCGCACCACCGACAAGGTCGACTCCTGGCGCGAGGTCGGGTTCACCCACCTCTTCAAGGGCGATGACTGGAAGGGCACCGAGAAGGGTGACGCCCTCGAGATGAAGATGGCCTCCGTCGGCGTCGAGGTGGTCTACTTCCCCTATACCCTCCAGACCAGCAGCACCGCCCTGCGGAAGGCGATCGCGCGAGAAGGTGCCCAGGTCTCGTGACCGTCAGCGCCCTCACGCCCGGCGAACAGTTCGAGATCTCCGACGAGGGGGTCCTCGTCCGGAACTCCTCCACGCAGGTCCTGGTCCTCTCCGTCGACGGCCAGTACGTCTGGTCCCTCACCCCCGAGCGTGACGGCCACCCGGCGGCCGGCGGCACCTTGGTGCCGTGGCCGAACGTCCTCACCCGGTTCCTGAACGGCTCCGCGACGATGACCATCGCCGACTACGAGGGCGAGGTGCTCTTCGAGGAGAAGATCTCCCTCGGCTCCGGTGAGGGAGCCATCTCGATCGTCGACGGCAGCGGCAACCCGCTCAGCGTCGACAAGGTCGGCCACCTGACCCGCTCGTTCGAGGCCACCGACGAAAGCATCCGCGCAGAGATCCTCGACGGCACCCAGCGGGTCCTCGCCGACCTCCGCGACGTGGTCGGCGTCGAGGCCTACCTCAACTACGGCGCGCTCCTCGGCGCGATCCGCGAGGGCCGGATGCTCGGGCACGACTCCGACACCGACGTCTGCTACCTCTCCAAGCACACCGTCCCGGCCGAGATCATCACTGAGTCGTACGCCATCGAGCGCATCATGCGCGAGCGCGGCTGGAGCATCCTGCGGATGTCAGGTGGCGACATCAAGGTGCTGCACCAGGTCTCCGACGGCCGGAAGGTGCACATCGACATCTTCGTGGCGTTCTACGTGCCGGACGAGGACGGCGAGCCGGTCTTCTACCAGCTCGGCAACCGCTCCGGCCGGCTGCGCCGTGAGGCGATCGTGCCGGTGTCGACGATCAACCTGCACGGCTACGACTTCCCGGCTCCCGCCGAGCCCGAGGAGATGCTGGCCTTCATCTACGGTCCGCAATGGCGCACCCCGGACCCGTCGTTCAAGTACGCAGACCCGCCGGCCGGCGTACGTCGCCTGGACGGGTGGCTGCGCGGTTTCCGCACCGACATGGGGCACTGGACCGAGTTCCACAGCAGCCACAAAGGTGACCTCGAGGGCAAGCAGTCGTCCTTCGGCGAGTGGGTTCTCGAGCAGCTGCCAGAGGACGCCAAGGTGGTCGAGATCGGGGCCGGTGCGGTCGGGCGCGACGCGCGCTACTTCGCCCGCGAGGGTCACCAGGTTCAGGCCCTCGACTTCTCCCGGGCCGCTGTCGCGGCGGTTCGCCGACGGGCCAACCGCAACAAGCTCTCGGTGACCGCCGACCAGCTCATCCTCGGCGAGCTCCGGCAGACATTGACGCTGGGCGCGCGGCTGGCCCGGGACCCCCACCATCTCTACGCCCGCGACCTGATCGGCTGCCTCGACAAGGGCGCGCGAAGCCAGCTCTGGACCCTGTCGAAGATGGCGCTGCGCCCAGGCGGCGGCAAGCTCTACCTCGAGTTCGCGGTCACCGGTGAGAACCTCCCCGAGCCGAAGCCCGAGGGCCTCGTACGTCGCGTCGACCCTGCCGTCGTCCAGGCCGAGATCGAGGCGGCCGGCGGGGTGGTCGAGCATCTCGAGATCAGCGATGGGCAGGACATGCTCGGCGACCCGCTGCCGGGCGTCGCGCGGCTGCGCGCCTCGTGGCCTTCCCCCAGACACCGTGCAGAAGGAAACTGACATGTCCGACGAATCCAGCATCAAGAACATCGCGCGCGGTGCGCGCGACGCGGCCCGCACGCGTGCCTCGATGGTCCGCCGCATCGAGGCGCTCGAGGCCGAGGTGCAGGAGCAGCGCCAGCTCAACCGGCGCGTCGCCGAGCTGACCGACGTGGTCGCCGAGCTGCTCATCCCGCTGCAGGACGCCGACAAGGAGAAGGCGGAGAAGATCCTCGCGGAGTACCGCTCCCGGATCTGAGCCTCGTCGAGGCGCTCGCGCGCGTCGCACGACCTGCGGCACGGCCTCACGCTTCGTGACCCTAGACTGAGCCGACATGAGCGAGCTCACCGTGATCGTGCTGGCCGCCGGGGGCGGCACCCGGATGAAGTCCAAGACTCCCAAGATGCTCCACCAGATCGCGGGGCGGAGTCTGGTCGGCCACGTCCTCGCCGCGGTCTCGGAGGCCGGGGCGTCCCGGGTCGTCGCGGTCGTGGGACACCAGCGGGAGCTGGTCGAGCCACACATCGCCGAGATCCTCCCCGAGGCCGTGATCGCGGTCCAGGGCGAGCAGCTCGGCACGGCACACGCCGTGCGGATGGCGGTCGAGACGGCGTCGGTCGCCGCCGGGACGGTCGTGGTGACGTACGGCGACACGCCTCTGCTGCGCGGGGAGTCGCTGCGCGCGCTGGTGGCCGACCACGAGGCCGCCGGGCGGGCTGCGACGATCCTGAGCGGGATCGTCCCGGAGCCCTTCGGCTACGGCCGGATCCTGCGCGCCGGTGATGGGCCCGGTGCGGGGGTCAGCGGGATCGTCGAGGAGAAGGACGCGACCGACGAGCAGCGGTCGATCACCGAGATCAACTCGGGGATCATCGCCTTCGACGGGGCGTTCCTGGCCGGCGTACTGCCCAGGATCGGCAACGACAACGCCAAGAAGGAGTTCTACCTCACCGACGCGATCGAGCTGGCTGTCGCCGACGGGCTGGGCGTGGACGCGTACGTCCTCGACGACGTCAGCGAGGCCGAGGGCGCCAACGACCGGGCTCAGCTCGCCGCGCTCGGGAAGATCCTCAACGACCGGATCGTGACCCGGTGGATGAAGGACGGGGTCACGGTGATGGACCCGGCCACGACCTGGATCGACGCCGACGTCGAGCTTTCGCCCGACGTCACCATCCTGCCGGGCACCCAGCTCATCGGTGCCACCCGGATCGACGAGGACGCGGTGATCGGTCCCGACTGCACGCTGAAGGACACCGAGGTCGGCCACGGCGCCCGAGTGGTGCGTACGCAGGCAGAGCTCGCCGTCGTCGGACCCGGTGCCAACGTCGGGCCGTTCTCCTACCTGCGCCCGGGCACGGTGCTCAGTGAAGACGGCAAGATCGGCGGCTTCGTCGAGGTCAAGAACTCGACCATCGGCGTGGGAGCCAAGGTGCCGCACCTGTCCTACGTCGGAGACGCGACGATCGGGGAGGGCACCAACATCGGGGCCGGGACGATCTTCGCCAACTACGACGGGGTCAACAAGCACAAGACCCGGATCGGGCGCCACGTGAAGTCGGGCTCTGGTGTGACCTTCGTCGCCCCGGTGGTCGTCGGAGACGGTGCGACGACCGGTGGTGAGGCCCTGATCCGCGAGGACGTGCCGGCCGGTGCGCTGGCCGTCTCCGCAGGTCAGCAGCGGACCATCGAGGGATGGACGCTGTCGAAGAGGGCGGGCACGCCGCAGGCAGCCGCTGCCGAGGAAGCGCTCGAGGCGGGCGTACCCATCATCGGTGAACCCCCGGCGACAGGGGAGTGACGTCGGGGGTTGGGTCCGGCGGCGTAGTTGATGGAGAATCCAAGGGCAGTGACCCCGGGGGTAGGAGCCAGCACATGACCAAGCGCACCACCGAGAAGCAGTTGATGCTCTTCAGCGGCCGGGCCCACCCGGTCCTAGCGGAGGAGGTCGCTGACCTGCTTGGCACGAAGCTGACGCCGACTGCGGCCTACGACTTCGCAAACTCCGAGATCTACGTACGCTACGAGGAGTCGGTGCGCGGTTCGGACGCGTTCGTCATCCAGTCGCACACGGCGCCGATCAACCAGTGGCTCATGGAGCACCTGATCATGGTCGACGCGCTGAAGCGGGCCTCGGCCAAGCGGATCACCGTCGTCATGCCGTTCTGGGGCTACTCCCGCCAGGACAAGAAGCACCGTGGTCGCGAGCCGATCTCGGCGCGTCTGGTCGCTGACATGTTCAAGACCGCGGGTGCGGACCGGATCATCTCCGTCGACCTCCACGCCGACCAGCTCCAGGGCTACTTCGACGGCCCGGTCGACCACCTGATGGCGCTGCCGCTGCTGACCGACTACATCAAGGACAAGTACGGCGACCAGCCGCTGGCGGTCGTGTCGCCCGACGCCGGCCGGATCAAGGTCGCCGAGCGGTGGGCCGCGCGGCTCGGTGGAGCGCCGCTGGCGTTCATCCACAAGACCCGCGACATCAACCGGCCCAACGAGACCGTCGCCAACCGTGTCGTGGGTGAGGTCAAGGACCGCATCTGCATCCTCACCGACGACATGATCGACACCGGTGGCACGATCGTGAAGGCCGCCGACGCGATCATGGCCGAGGGTGCGGCCGGTGTGATCATCTGCGCCACCCACGCGATCCTCTCCGACCCGGCCGTCGACCGGCTGAAGAACTCCAAGGCCATCGAGGTCGTCATCACCAACACCCTCCCGGTGCCGGAGGAGAAGCAGTTCGACAAGCTCACCACGCTCTCCATCGCCCCCATGCTCGCCCGTGCGATCCGTGAGGTCTTCGAGGACGGCTCGGTGACCTCGATGTTCGACGGTCACGCCTGACGCTGGCTTCTCCGTGACCGGCGACTTCGAGCTGACGACGGACGAGCTGCGGGTCGTCGCCCGCTACGTCGCCGAGTCCGCCGCCGAGGTCCTGCCGGTCTTCGAGGCGGCTCGTCCCGACGACCATCGACCCAGGTTGGCGCTGGATGCGGCCTGGGAGTTCGTCGGCGGTACGAGGCGTACGAAGCTGCAGCGGGTCACCTCCATGGACGCTCATCGCGCGGCCAAGGAGGCGCCCGCCGAGGCCTCTCGGCTGGCGGCGCGTTGTGCTGGCGATGCCGCGTCGGCGGCATATCTTCATCCGCTCGCCGACGCTGCTCAGGTCGGGCACATCCTGCGTGCTGCTGCTAGCGTCGCTCGGATCGCGGAGATCGATGCTTCGGGCGACCTTGGGGCTGCTTCGGTGTCGCTGGACCGTGCTGTCGATCGTGCTACGCCGGGGCTTGTCGATGTGCTTGTGCGGTATCCCGCTTTGTCTGGTGGGGGGAACCGGGTTGCTTCGCTCATGTGTGAGCTGGATGGGCGCTTGAGGTCGCTTCGCTGACGGTGTCGGCTCCGGTGGTCGAGCTTGTCGACCTCGCCCCGCTGGTCGAGCTTGTCGACCTCGCCCCGCTGGTCGAGCTTGTCGACCTCGCCCCGCTGGTCGAGCCGCCGGAGCCGCTAGGCGGAGGCGTGTCGAGACCAACACGGTCTTCCGGTGGTCGAGCTTGTCGAGACCTCCCTGCCGGAAGCCTTTCGCCCGAAGGCTGATGTGGGCCGCCGACCCTTCTTCGAGGGTGTTCTCGACATGCCCCGGCGTCAAGGACGGCCTTCGGCCGCCGGCTACGCCGGCCGCTTCGCGGTCCTGGACACCGGACCAAGTCGAGAAAAGATTTGGCTGGCTATCGGGGCGGCGGCCCGGGTGTGGCGCGGAGGGGATCTTGCTTCGGAACGGTGATGCGCGTGGGGTGGAAGGGGTGGCCCTTCGGGCCACTTACCATCCACAGGTTCGCCGCCGTTCACTCATCGCGAAAAGTGTGTTTGACCTGGGCAGATAGGTATCAAAGGAGGTGTGGAAGAGGTAGAACCGGAGGTACTACGACACGCCTTTGAAGGGAGGTGACAGCCATGAGCATCGACCACTGGGGAACCGGCCCCACCGACCTTCTCGAATCTGCTCTTGCTGCCATCGAAACCTCCCTCGAACAGCTCCTCGCGATGGACCCGACCTACTGGCGCACCAGTCAGAAGAAGGACTTCCTGGCCTGGGTGGAGAAGCTCCAGGCACAGCAGGCTGCGTTGACGCTGCGGGTGCTGGCTGTTTCGGGTGACATCGCCGCCGAGACCGGCGACAAGGACGCCTCCGCGTGGATGCGGGCCGAGCTGCTGGTCGACAAAGGTGCGGCCAGGTCGCAGATCAA